>NZ_CBAICG010000006.1:0-136270 GCF_964715405.1 Solirhodobacter sp.
AATCGCAGCCCGCACCTTTGGCGTCGTCGTTGCCTGCTTGTGAAGATGGATCAGCATGCCCGCACCCCGCTTCGAATGTCCCTCAGGATCGATCTTGCCATGAAAAATGAAGATCGCCGAGGGTCTATGTGATCATCAGGGATGGAACACCTAACCCTTCCGTCTCGCGCCGGACCATCGGCCTCAAAGTGGGTAGGACAAGACTTCAGTTGGCGACTCGTGACATCGCGACAAAACTGCACATCGGCGAATTTTAGAAAGACACCCTCATTCATGAGAGGCTGCGATCTCCGCTGGGATTATTGAATTCCCTCGGCATCATCTCCATACGACCCATCCATGATGAGTTATCGGATTTGCCGTCTCAGGGAGTCAATGAAATTGAAATTTCTTCGGCATTGCTACTGGGTCGAGGTGATCACCACCTCGACCCTTCTGTTTTGCGTGCGCCCCGCCTCGGTCTGGTTCGAGGCGCGGGGCGCGAGGTAGCCCACCCCTTCGGGATCAAGCTGCGTGCGGGGAACGCCGTAGCTTTGCACCAGCCGGTCGACGACCGAGGCGGCGCGCTTTTTCGACAGCGCGATGTTGCTGTCGAGCGACCCCGCGGCATCGGTATGGCCCACCAGCGCCACGTTGCGCGTCGGATCGGCCTTCAACCAGGCCGCCAGCGCGGCAAGCGAGGCGTAGGTGCCGGGCGCCAGATCGGACGAGCCGCTGGTGAATTGCAGATCGTCCAGCGCGACCGATCCACTGGCCGTCAGCCGCGCGATCAGATCGTCCTGCGGGGCCGATGCCTCAGGCGCTGGCGTCGCAGGGGTTGGGGTCGCTGGGGCCAACGTGGCGACCGGTTCCGGTGGCGGCGCGGCGGCGGGCTCCGGAACGCCGCCGACCTGCGTGACCTGCACGAAGCCCGCATCCGAACTGCGGCTGACCAGCAGCGTGACGTATTCCAACCCGTCCTGCCCTTGCCGTTCGGCCGACAGAAAACGGTAATCGCCAAGGTCTACGTGCATTTCGGGTTCCGGCAGCACGGTGGTGCCATAGCGGAAATCGAAGCCGCCGCAGCCGTCGGTGGCGCAATCGAACAGCACCTGAAAGCCATCCGCCGTCAGTTGGTCCCGCAACGGCGCGAGGATTTGCAGCGTCGTCAGCGTGCCGTTACCCAGCCGCCAGGCGATGCGGTGCAGCGGCCCTTGCACCGCCAGCGTGGGGATATGCCCGTCGGTCCAGGGGCCGATCGGCATCGCGTAGCTGCCCAGCGCCTCGTCATGCCGGAACGCCGCCACGGCGGGCGGCGGAAAATCCAGCGTCACCGCCTGTGCGCCCACCGGGCCCAGCGCCAGCAGCAGGGCAAGACTGGCCCGAAATGTCACCGGGCCTGCCCGTGATAGGCGTCGTTCGGCTGCATGTCGGTGGCCGAAGCCAGCCGGTTGGTCATGTTGTAGAACCCGGCCACCGCGCCGATGTCCCAGATGTCGCGGTCGCTGAAGCCCTCGGCGCGCAGGGCGGCGCGGTCGGGTTCATCCATCTTCGCGGGCGTCTCGGTCAGCTTGGCCGCGAAATCCAGCATCGCGCGCTGACGCGGTGACAGCGGCGCGGCGCGGTAGTTCATCACCATCGCTTCGCCCAGCTTCGGATCGCCCGACAAGGACCGCACCGCCGCCCCGTGGGCGACCTGACAATACCAGCAGCGATTGATCGACGAGACCACCACCGCGATCATCTCGCGCTCCAGTTTCGTCAGCCCGCTGTCAGCCAGCATCAGGTCATTATACATCGCGGTGAAGGCGTTCAGCTTGGCAATGTCAAAGGCATAGGCGCGCAAGACATTGGGCACCATGCCCAGCTTGTCCTCGCAGATCGCGAAATACTTTGCCGTCGCCTCGGGCAGCGGATCGGCCATCGGCAGGTTCAGCGCGGTCGGAAGGGGGTCTTTGGTCAACGGCGCCAACCTCTTGCGGCTCATTTCATCCGGTAGTGGTAGTGTCCCACAACCGCCATGCCGAGGGAAGCATAGAGCGCGCGCGCGCCGGCGTTGGCTTCGGTCACAACCAGTGAAAACGTCGTGGCCCCCGCCGCTTGCGCCCAGTTCGCGGCGGCGCGCAGCATGTGGGCGGCGGCTTTCTGCCGACGCAGCGCGGGCAGCACCTCCAGCGCATGGGCCATCGCGGTGTCGCCGTGGATCGCCACGAAACCCGTGCCCGCCGGTTTGTCGCTGACACGGGCGAAGAGCGTCGTTTTCGGCCCCGCCACCCTGTCCATCACAGCCAGCCGCCCCGGTCCGACGCCGCCCGTCGCCCAGATCTCGCGCTGAATCGCCAGCGGCGGCCAGATCGTGAAGGCGGCAAGATGCGGCAACGCGCCCGTGAGCGTCGCCACCGGCGCGGCATAGGCCACCACCGGATCGACGATCCGGTACCCTTTCGCCGCCAGCAGCGCATCCAGCGCAGCCTCGCCGTCGCGGATCATCACCAGCGGCGTCTGGCCCAGCGCCGCCTGCGCCGCCTCCATCGTCACCACATCATCGGCCGTCACCGCCCCCTCCGCCGTCGCGGCCGAGACGCGCTTGCCGCCACCCTGCCCTTCACGGATCAGCCACGGCCCGGCACGGTGCAGCGCGGCAGCGGGCCAGGTCGCGTCCAGCACCGCGAGCAGGGTCATGCCGGGGCCACCGCGGCCGCCAGCCGGATCATTGCCGCATCCAGCCGCGCCGCATCGGTGCCCCGCACCACAAGGTTGGTGCCATAGGCGCCATCCTTCACGAACGGATAAGAGCCGAACGACAGATCGGCGAACTCCGCCGCCAGATCGGCCAGCGGTTTGGCAATCTCGCCCTCGCCCCGCATCACCCGCAGGCTTTGCGACAACAGCGGGTCGCCCCCGGTCAGCGTCGGCAGCACCGAGGCCAGCATCGCCTCGAAGATGTTGGGCACGCCCGCCATCACATGCACATTCCCTAGCGAAAACCCCGGCGCGCGGCTGATCGGGTTGTCGATCAGGCGGGCCCCCTCGGGGATACGGGCCATGCGCAGCCGGGCCTCGTTCAACTCGGTTCCGCTGCGGGCGTAATGCGCGGCAAGGATCGCGCGGGCATCGTCGCGTACGCTGATCGGCACACTGAAGGCTGCCGCGATCGCCTCGGCGGTGATGTCGTCATGCGTCGGCCCGATGCCGCCCGAGGTGAAGACCTCGTCATGGGCCGCCCGCAGCGCGTTCACCGCCGCAATGATCGCGTCGGGATCGTCGGCCACCACGCGCGCCTCTTTCAGCACGATGCCATGGCGGGTCAGTTCCCCCGCCAGATGGTGCATGTTCGAATCGCGGGTGCGACCCGACAGGATTTCATCGCCGATGACCAGCATCGCGGCGGTGGGATTCGGCATGGCGGCTCTCCGTGATGGCTTCTGCCGGGGTATAGGCTCCGGCGCGGGCGCTTTCAAACCCCTGCGCAACAGCCTGCCCCGCGGCTCTGGCCAATCCGGCGCAGGTTGACTATCTAGAAGCCGGAACAAGGACAAGCGAGAGACCCGAGGTGGACGAGACGCGGGGCCGCATCACGCGGGATGGCATACGGATATACGAGGCGGAGGATTTCGCCGGGATGCACGCAGCAGGGCAACTGGCGGCGCGCATCCTGGATGAGGTTGCGCCCCTGGTGCAGGTCGGCGTCACCACCGAGGCGCTGGACGCCTTCATCGAGCAGCGCGTCACCGAACTTGGCGCCGTCTCGGCGACGATCGGCTACAAGGGCTACAAGCACGCCTCCTGCATCTCGGTGAACCACGTTGTCTGCCACGGCATTCCGGGGCCGAAGGTGCTGAAGGATGGTGACATCCTGAACATCGACGTGACGGTGATCCTCGACGGCTGGTTCGGCGACACCAGCCGGATGTATGCCGCGGGTGCGCTGAACCGGAAGGCCGAGCGGTTGATCCAGGTCACCCATGACGCGCTGTTCAAGGGCATCGAGGCGGTGCAGCCCGGCAATACCTTCGGCGACATCGGTTACGCGATCCAGACCTTCGTCGAGGCCAACCGGATGAGCGTGGTGCGCGACTTCTGCGGCCACGGCCTGGGGCGCGTCTTCCACGCCCCGCCGAACGTGCTGCACTACGGCCGCGCGGGCACCGGCGCGGTGCTGGAGGAAGGCATGATCTTCACCATCGAGCCGATGGTGAACCTCGGCCGCCCCGAAACCAAGGTGCTCGCCGACGACTGGACCGCCGTGACGCGCGACAAGTCGCTGTCGGCGCAGTTCGAGCATTCGGTGGGCGTCACCGCCACGGGCTGCGAGATCTTCACGCTGTCCCCGGCGGGGAAGTTCCACCCGACCTGGTGCTAAGGCGCGCCCTACTCCACCGGCCGGATCAGCTTGCGCTCCAGCACCCGCAGCACCTGCGCCAGATCATGGCCCCGGCGCAGCACCTGACCATCCTGCGCGATCACCGCATAGATGCCCTGCTTGGCGCGCAGCTTCGGCCGCTTCTCGATCCGGTAAAGCGGATTTTCCGCCGTGCGCCGGAACACCGAGAACACCGCCACCTCGCGCAGGCAAGAAATGCCGTAGTCGCGCCATTCGCCCGCGGCGACCATGCGGCCATAGACGGTCAGAATCGCGCCAAGCTCGCGCCGGTCGAACGCGACCTGTTCGGGCACGGCGGTGTGCGGGGTCAAGAACGTCGGCGTCTGAACCGTCATGGTGACAGAGTGCCCCCGGCTCGGTCACAAATCAAGCGGGGCGGGCGGGTGCCGCAAAAGCGCCTTGCCCGCCCCGCAATTCCGCCCGTTTCCACCGCCATACAGAGGGCATAGCGAGAAACGCTCACCCGGTGCCACAGTAACAGCCCCCACCCAGTTGCGGCACCGGGGTTCTGAACGGGAAAGCCTCCGCCCTTCGGGTCGGGGGCTTTTTCGGTTTCTCAGGCGAATTCGCCGTGGCAGAACCAGCCGCCCGACACCTCGCCGCCATGCGCGTGATAAAGCCACAACCGCTCGCCCGACCCGGTTTCCACCCGCCAGTAGTCGCGCGGGCCGGATCGCCAGCCGGGATCGTCCAGCCACCATTCCGGCGCGATGCGTTCCGGCCCGGTCGCAGCGGTCACGGTGAAATCGCGCCGCCGCCAGCGGAAGCGGTCCGGCGGCGCCGCACCCTCGGGCGCGGTCACGGCCTCGGGCGGGATCATCAGCAGCGGCCGCGGCACCGGCGGCGCAGGCCAGTGGCGCGCGGGTTCCGACCAGGCCGCCGCCAGCACCTGCGCCGCCTTTTCCGGGATGTGGCTGTCGCCCGGATGATGGCGGATGATCGCCTCCAGCCCGATCCGGGCGCCCAGCCGGGCGATCAGGTCGTCCAGCGCGGTATCCGCGCCGCTCATCGCCGCCGCCGCCGCGTCAAGGTGGCCGCGGTGCTGGCGGGCGTGCACGGGCTCGGTGACGATCGCCTCCAGCCGCAGGGTGTCGATGCCCAGGCCGGGGTCGATCTCCTCCACCTTCATCACCAGAAGCGGGCGCAGCCGGTCGGCCTCGGCCGAGGGGCGGGCCAGGCCGACCTCGACCATCTCGACCCGGTGATCGTTGCGGAACGCCTGCAACCGCACCCGCCGCGCGCCGCGGCCCTTGGCGGCCAGCTTGGCCGCCAGCACCGGCAGCAGCCGGTCGATCCCGGCCAGAATGTCGTCGCGCAGCCCGATCGGGTCGGGGAAGGTCAGCCGCACGGCAAAGGCAAAGGGTGGACGGGCGGGCGAAACCGGCTCGGTCTCCACCCCCAGCGCCTGATCCAGCCGCCGCACCACCTCCAGCCCGAATCGGCGCGACAGCGGCGCGCGCGGCAGGCCGAGGATATCCTCGATCCGCCGCAGGCCCAGCTTGGCCAGCGCCACCACCGTGTCGGGCGGCAGCCGCAGCGCGGAAATCGGTAGCGGTGCCAACGCCGCCCGCGTCTGCCCCGGCGGCGCGATGCGGCCCTGCGGCGCGGGCGGTTCGGCCAGCGCGGGCGGCGCCCCGCCGCGTTCCCAGTGCCGCCGCTTCGCCGCCCGGGCGCGGGTGGCGCGCGCCTCCTGCTCGATCGCATCGCCCGACCGCGGCACCCCCGGCGTGCGCCCGGCATAACGCGCCAGCGCCCAGGCCGCACCCGGCGTATCGGCGAGGCCCATCCGCACCGACAGGCCAAGGTCGGCACAGTCCTGCGCCGCCTCGGCCATCAGCGCCGCCTCGCCGCCAAAGAGATGCGCGCAGCCGGTCAGGTCGATCAGCAGGCCCGCGGGCGGTTCCTCGGCGACCCAGGGCGAGAACTTGCCCGCCCAGCGCCGGAGGCCCGCCAGAAACGCCGCCTCGGCCACCGGGTCGGCGGGCCGCGTCACCAGCGCCGGGCACATCGCCAGCGCATCGCGCAGCGGCTGGCCGGGGGTCAGCCCCGCCGCCTCGGCTGCCGCCGACAGCGAGGCGAGCGTGTGCAGGTTGCCCGCCTCGGCCACCACGGCCAGCGGCCCCGGCAAGGCCGAACGGTCCCGCCGCAGCAGACGCTCGGCGGCAAGGCGGGGAAACCAGAGCGAGAGGACGCGACGATGGGGCACGGCAATGTTCTTCTTTCGTTCCAAATCTAGGCCGCCCCCGGCCCCGAGTCGAGTCCGCAGCCCCGCGATGACATTCGCGTGACCCCTTCCGCCTGCGACGGCGGCGGCCCTTCCCGCTCCCCCGGCCGTGGCTATAGTCCCGTCACCGCAACCGCCTGGAGGCATCCCGTTGAAACCGATCGCAAACACCCTCGCCCTGAGTCTGATGCTGGTCGCGGGGCTCGCGCTCGCCAAGGAGGGGGTGAAGGATCCCGGCGTGAAGCTGCGCATGGACACGATGGACACGATGGCGCAGAACATGAAGCTTCTGACCAACATGGCGGGGGGCAAGATGGATTTCAGCGCGGGCGATGCCGAGGCCGCCAAGGCCGAAGTGCTGGCCGCGTCAAAGAAGATCCCCGACCTCTTCAAGGGCCACGACATGGACCCGGCCAGCGATGCGCTGCCGGTGATCTGGACCCAGTGGGACGATTTCACCAAGACGGCCAACGCCGCGCGCATGGTGGTGGAATTGATCGACACCGACACGCAGGATCAGCTCAAGGCCAGCCTCGGGCAGGTGGCGCAGGCCTGCAAGACCTGCCACACCACCTACCGCAACTGATCAGCCGCAGCTCAGCTTTGCAATTCTGTCGTATTTATCCACCTGAATGATCGTGCGGAGCGAATTGCTGTCCGTCGGCGCCGTGTCGCCGGGGTAAAGGACGCGGATCGGGCCCGTCACGGCCATCGGGTCGATCACCCCGAAGGGCTGCCCGACCAGCGGCTTCAGCGCCGACATCCCGCAGGAGTCGGGTGTCGGGGTCTGCGTCGTGTCGGCAACTGCGGCCTGCGCGGCAACACTCAGCGCAAGGGCGATGGCAAAGCGGATCGGTGTCATCGGTCGTCTCCCTGAAACCGTGCGCAGTTTCCACTGCCGCCACGGCAGCCGCAAGCCCTCAGTATCCTGCGGCCGGAGGGGAACCGCCGCCAACACGATCACGACACCGAGAGCGACCCCGGCAGTTGCATCGCCACCGGCTTTGCCGCAGTCTGCCGATGCAAAGCTGAGGGAGGATCATCATGCGCACCCGTGCCGCCGTCGCCGTTCAAGCCGGAAAACCGCTCGAGATCATGGAGGTGAACCTCGACGGCCCGAAGGCCGGCGAGGTGATGGTCGAGATCAAGGCGACCGGCATCTGCCACACCGACGAATTCACCCTGTCGGGCGCCGATCCCGAAGGCATGTTCCCCGCCATTCTGGGCCACGAGGGCGCGGGCATCGTGGTCGAGGTCGGCCCCGGCGTGAAAAGCGTCAAGCCGGGCGACCATGTCATCCCGCTCTACACCCCCGAATGCCGCGAGTGCCCCTCGTGCCTCAGCCGCAAGACCAACCTCTGCACCGCGATCCGGGGCACGCAGGGCAAGGGCCTGATGCCCGATGGCACCAGCCGGTTCAGCACCCTCGATGGCGACCCGATCCTGCATTACATGGGCTGCTCGACGTTTTCCAACTTCACCGTGCTGCCGGAGATTGCGGTGGCGAAGGTGCGCGAGGACGCGCCGTTCGACAAGATCTGCTACATCGGCTGCGGCGTCACCACCGGCGTCGGCGCGGTGATCAACACCGCCAAGGTCGAGATCGGCGCCAAGGCGGTGGTGTTCGGCCTCGGCGGGATCGGGCTGAACGTGATCCAGGGCCTGCGGCTGGCGGGCGCCGACATGATCATCGGGGTGGACATCAACAACGACCGCAAGGCCTGGGGCGAACGCTTCGGCATGACCCACTTCGTCAACCCCAAGGAGGTTGGCGGCGATCTGGTGCCCTACCTCGTCAATCTGACGAAAACCCCCTTCGACCAGATCGGCGGGGCGGATTATTCCTTCGACTGCACCGGCAACGTCACCGTGATGCGGCAGGCGCTGGAATGCACCCACCGCGGCTGGGGCGTGTCGGTGGTGATCGGCGTGGCGCCCGCGGGGGCCGAGATCCAGACGCGGCCGTTCCAGTTGGTCACCGGGCGGGTCTGGAAGGGCACCGCCTTTGGTGGCGCGCGCGGTCGCACCGACGTGCCGAAGATCGTCGACTGGTACATGGAGGGCAAGATCGAGATCGACCCGATGATCACCCACCTGTTGCGGCTGGAAGACATCAACCGCGGCTTCGACCTGATGCACTCGGGCGAGAGCATCCGCAGCGTGGTGCTGTATTGAGGGCGGCGTCACGAACCTGACCGCCGACCCGGCTCCGGATCGGATGATCCGGACGCGCGGCGCGGCATTGCACCTCATCGTCAGCGCCGCCGCTGGCTTGGCGCAATGCCGTGCTCCCCAGGCGATATGGGCCCCGGCGCGCGGCAAAATCCCGCGCTATTCGATTGATCTGGATCAGCGCGCGCATCCGGCGTCTGACGCACACTTTGCCATCGTCATGTTTCTGACGTGCGCAAAGCGTTTGCAGGAGAATGAATCATGGACAAGGATCGGATCACGGGATCGGCGAAAGTCGTTGCCGGCAAGGTCAAGACCGCCGTCGGCAAGGCCGTCGGTGACGCAAAGCTCGAAACCGAAGGCAAGGCCGAGATCTACGAGGGCAAGGTTCAGAACGCCATCGGCGGGTTGAAGGACACGCTCAAGGGCAAGTAGGCTGCGGGCTTACCGTGGCCATCCTGCTTCGAGGCTACGGGTTCACCCGTTTTGCCCCGCATCCGCGGTCGACGTGCGACCGACACCGACAAAGGGCGACAATTCCATGAATCGCAACGTCTTATACCTGGTTATCGGAGCGCTGGCCGTTGTCGCCGCGGCGCTGGCATACCAGCACTACAAGGAACAGCAGCAGCAACCCGGCCTTCACATTGATGTCGGGGATCAGGGCATTTCCATCAAAACGAAGTAGCGCGCCGGTTCTGGCGCGCTGCGGCGGCAATCCCGTCCAATGAGGAGTAATAATCCATGTCTCTCGGAACCATACTTGCCATCATCCTTGTCATCTTCCTGCTGGGCGGCTTCAGCGGCCAGTTCGGCGGCTACGGCTACGGCTATGGCCACGCCGGCGTCGGCGTGATCGGGGTGATCCTGATCGTTGTCATCATCTTGGCCCTGACCGGCAGACTCTGAGCGAGCGGGGGCGTCGCCCAGCGTAGGGGGGCGCCCCCGATCCGCCCCTTTCGCTGCCCCCTGCCGCCATGCTAGAGGGCAGGGAAAAAGGAGCCTCGCGCCATGCTGCCCACCCCCAAAGGCCGGAACTGATGGCCCGCGCCGGCATCCCCCTTCTGGCCGTGCTGATCGACGCCGACAATTCCAGCCCGCAATGGGCCGAGGCGATCTTCGAGGAGATCGCGTCACTGGGCGAGGCCTCGGTGCGGCGCATCTACGGCGACTTCTCGCGGACCGCGCTGAAGGGCTGGTCGGACAAGCTGGCCAACCTTGGTCTGGTGCCGCACCACTCGCCGATGAACACGGTGGGCAAGAACGCGTCCGACATCGCGCTGGTGATCGACGCGATGGACCTGTTGCACTCGGGTCGATTCGACGGCTTCGTGCTGGTCTCGTCCGACAGCGACTTCACCCGCCTTGCCAGCCGTGTGCGCGAACAGGGGCTGGATGTCTACGGCATCGGCCAGCACAAGACCCCCGAGGCGTTCCGCAAGGCCTGCAAGCGGTTCATCTTCGTCGAGAACCTGATGGCCCCGCCCGACACCGAAGAGCACGAAGCAAAGGACGCGGGCGCCAGGGATGCGCCGCGCGCCGAGCCCGCCCTGAAGAAAGAGCAGCCGCACAAGGCGATTCCGCTGATTATCGGGGCGATGCGGGCGATTGGCGGCGATGACGAGTGGTATTCGCTCGGCCAGATCGGGCAGTACATCACCCAGGCCAACCCCGAGTTCGACGCCCGCACCTATGGCAGCGCCAAGCTCAGCGACCTGATCCGCAAGACCGGGCGGTTCGAGGTGAAACAGGGCAGCGGCAACCACCTTCTGGTGCGCGACAAGGCGTGACTCTGCCGCTGCGTCGCGGCGCATTGAGATTTCGCGGCCGCGGTGCTATATTGGCGGTTGCCCAGCGCCGGGGTTCAGACGGTGCGCACGACGGAGGACGATGTCCTGTCTCAGACAATGCCCGCAGCAGGCACAAATGCCGCACCGAGGGCGCCAGTGATGGCGCGCAGCGAATCCCCCTCCAGTCAGGAGCTCTTGGATCGCATCCTCGCCTCTCTCGACGATGACAAGGCGGAAGACGTGGTGACGATCGACCTGCGCGGTCGCTCGGATGTCGCCGATTACATGGTCGTCTGCTCCGGGCGGTCCACCCGCCAGGTCAGCGCCATCGCCGACAAGCTCGTCGACCGGCTGAAGACCGAAGCCGGTTGCAACTCGAAGATCGAGGGCAAGGAAACCGGCGACTGGGTGCTGATCGACACGGGCGACGTCATCGTCCATGTCTTCCGCCCCGAGGTGCGCGAGTTCTACCAGCTTGAAAAGATGTGGATGCCCAGCCCGCGTGCCACGCTGGCCTGAATGCGGGTGCACATCTGCGCCGTGGGGCGGCTGCGTGTCGGCCCGGAACGTGCGTTGATCGACGATTATCTGACGCGGTTCGACCGGACCGGGCGGCCCTTGGGGCTTGGCCCGGCATCGGTCGTCGAGGTGGAAGACCGCAAGGGCGGCGGCATGGCGGCCGAGGCCGAGTTGCTGGAGCGCGCGGTGCCCGCGGGCGCGTTGCTGGCCGTGCTGGATGAACGCGGGCGTGTGATGACCTCGCCCGAGTTCGCCGCCGAACTGGCGCGCTGGCGCGATGCCGGGCGGCAGGATGCGGCCTTCGTCATCGGCGGCGCCGATGGCATTGCCCCCGAGCTGCGCGCCAGAGCGGGGTTTGCGCTGTCGTTCGGCAAGATGGTCTGGCCGCACATGCTGGCCCGCGCGATGCTGGCCGAACAGCTTTACCGCGCCGCCTCGATCCTGTCGGGCAGCCCCTATCACCGCGCCTGAGGCCAGCGATGAAGGAAAGTGACCTTTACGCGCCGCTGAAGACCTACCTCGAAGCGCAGGGCTATGAGGTGAAGGCCGAGATCGGCGCCTGCGACCTGATGGCCCGGCGCGGCGACGAGCCGCCGGTCATCGTCGAGATGAAGCTGACCTTTTCGCTGGCGCTGGTGATGCAGGGCGTCGCGCGGCAGGGCGTGTTCGACCGTGTCTACCTTGCGGTGCCGATCTCGTCGGATCGGGGCTGGAAGCTGCGCTACCGCGATATCATCGGGCTTTGCCGCCGCCTTGGCCTCGGCCTGCTGGCGGTTCAAACCGGCACAGGCGCGGGAGTCGAGGCGCATCTGGACCCCGGCCCCTACGCCCCGCGCAAGAACGCCCGGCAAGCCACCCGCCTGCTGCGCGAATTCGACCGCCGCGTGGGCGACCCCAACCTGGGCGGCGTCACCGGCGTGAAGCGGATGACCGCCTACCGGCAGGATGCGCTGCGCTGCGCGATGGTGCTGGAAACCACCGGCCCGCTGCGCGCGGCGGCGGTCGCCGGGGCCAGCGGTGTCGCGCGGGCGGCGACCCTGATGCGCGATGACCATTACGGCTGGTTCGAGCGGGTCGCGCGCGGCACCTATGCCCTGACCCCGCTGGGCGCGGCAGCGATGACGGACGAGCACCGGGCCACGCTTGGGGTGATCGCGACACCGTCGGTTGCCCTGCCGCACGACCCGGCGTAGAAACGCCACACGCAGCACAGGAGCGCCCAGATGCCCCATCCCAAGCCCGTCGTCCTTTGCATCCTCGACGGCTGGGGGCTGAACCCGGACACTTCGGCCAATGCGCCCTACCTCGCCGACACGCCCACCTTCGACCGGCTGATGGCGACCTGCCCGAATGCGACGCTGATCACCTGCGGCCCCGATGTCGGTCTGCCGACCGGGCAGATGGGCAATTCGGAAGTTGGCCACATGAACATCGGCGCGGGCCGGGTGGTGGCGATGGACCTTGGCCAGATCGACCTGGCGATCGAGGACGGGTCGTTCGTGAAGAACGCCGCGCTGCTGGCCTTCATCGCCACGCTGAAGCAGACCGGCGGCACCGCGCATCTGATGGGGGTGGTGTCGAACGGCGGGGTTCATGGCCACATCGTTCACCTTCTTGCCGCGATCAATGCCATCGCAGGCGCGGGCGTGCCGGTGGTGGTTCATGCGATCACTGACGGGCGCGACGTGGCGCCGACCTCGGCCGCAGGCTTTGTGGCGGACCTCGTGGCGAAGCTGCCGCAGGGCGCCCGCGTCGGCAGCGTGATCGGGCGCTACTACGCGATGGACCGCGACAACCGGTGGGAGCGGGTGGGCAGCGCCTACAACGCGATGATCCGGGCGCAGGGCGACACCGCGCCGGACGCCTCCGCCGCGGTGAAGGCCGCCTATGAACGGGGTGAGACCGACGAGTTCATCGCCCCCACCGTGATCGCGGGCTACAGCGGCGCGAAGGACGGCGACGGGTTCTTCTGCCTGAACTTCCGCGCCGATCGCGCGCGCGAGATTCTGCTGGCGATCGGCCAGCCGGGCTTTGACCGCTTCGACACCGGGCCCCGGCCGCACTGGGCCGGGCTGCTGGGCATGGTCGATTACTCGACCATCCACGACACCTTCATGACGGCGGCCTACCCCAAGCAGGTGGTGGTGAACACGCTGGCGGAATGGGTGGCGGGCCACGGCCTGCGCCAGTTCCACATCGCCGAGACCGAGAAGTATCCCCACGTCACCTTCTTCCTGAACGGCGGCAAGGAAACGCCCGAGATCGGCGAGACGCGCTACATGGCACCCTCGCCCAAGGTCGCGACCTATGACCTGCAACCGGAAATGTCGTCGGTGGAGGTGACCGACCACCTCGTGGGTGCGATCCACGGCGGCTACGACCTGATCGTGGTGAACTTCGCCAACCCCGACATGGTGGGCCACACCGGCAGCCTGCCCGCCGCGATCCTGGCCTGCGAGGCGGTGGACCGCGCGCTGACCCGCGTCGTCGCGGCGTTAGCGCAGGAAGGTGGCGCGATGATCATCACCGCCGACCACGGCAACTGCGAAACGATGGTGGACCCGGTGACCGGCGGGCCGCACACCTCGCACACCACCAATCCGGTGCCGGTGATCCTGGTCGGCGGGCCGGCGGGGGCGCGGCTGCACAAGGGGCGGCTGGCGGACCTGGCGCCGACGCTGCTTGATCTGATGCAGATCACGCCACCGCCCGAGATGACCGGGAAGAGCCTGATCGACAGATGATTCGCCGCCTGGGCCCGTTCCTTGCGCTGCTGCTGGCGGCCGCGCCGCTGCACGCGGCCGATGACGCCGCCGTGCAGGCGCGGGCGGCGGCGGCGGCTTTGAAGACAGCGATTGCCGGGCTTGATGCCGCGAAGGGCGCGAAAGACCGCGTGGCGGCGCTGACCACCACCATCGAGGCCTACGAGGCCGGGCTGTCGGCGCTGCGCGACGGATTGCGCCGCGTCACCTTCCGCGAGGATGCGCTGAAGGCCCAGCTTGACGCGAAACGCGACCGCGTGTCGCGCCTGCTGGGGGTGCTGTCGTCGATCGGGCGGACGCCGGGGCCGCTGATTCTGTTGAACCCCGACGGGCCGCTGGGCACCGTGCGTTCCGGCATGATCGTGTCCGACGTCACCCCGGCCCTGCAGGCCGAGGCCGAGGCGCTGCGGCGCCAGTTGCAGGACATCGCCGACCTGCGCGCCTCGCAGCAGTCGGCGGCCGACACGCTGCGGATCGGGCTGAAATCGGTCGAGGCCGCGCGGCTTGAACTGAGCCAGGCAATCTCGGACCGGACCGACCTGCCCAAGCATTTCACCGAAAGCCCCGCCGAACTGGCGCAGGTGGCGCAAAGCATCAAGACGCTGGGCGACTTTGCCGATGTGCTGTCGGACCGCCGCATGGCGCAGGCCGACCCCGCGCGCGATTTCGCCGATGCCAGGGGCACGCTGCCCTGGCCGGTGCAGGGCACCATCCTGCACCACGCGGGCGAGGCCGACGCGGCAGGGGTGACCCGGCCCGGTCTGGTGATCGCGACGCGGCCGCGCGCGCTGGTCACCACGCCCTGGGCCGCAACGATCCGCTACCGCGGCCCGCTGCTCGACTACGGAAATGTGATGATCCTTGAACCGGGCGGGGGCTATCTGATCATCCTTGCCGGGCTGGATGTCGTGTATGGAACCGTGGGTGATGTCGTCGCGGCGGGAACGCCGGTCGGGTTGATGGGCGGAAACGATGCCGATCCGACCGAGTTCCTGGCCAGCGTTCAAGAAGGCGGTGGCGTTGGCGCAACGGAAACGCTTTATATGGAATTCAGACAGGGAGCCAAGCCGATCGACCCCGAAGGTTGGTTCGCACAGGCAAGGGAATAGGACGACGCCATGAGGAAATTCGTGATGGCCGCCGTGGGCGGGACGCTGGCGGGGCTGCTGGTGACAACGCAGATCGCCGGGCCCCTGATGGCGGATACGACCAAGCAGGACACCTCGATCTATCAGGAGCTGGACCTGTTCGGCACCGTGTTCGAACGGATCCGGTCGCAATACGTCGAACCCGTCGATGCCTCCAAGCTGATCGAGGCGGCGATCAACGGCATGCTGACCTCGCTCGACCCGCATTCCAGCTACATGAACGCCAAGGACTACGCCGCGATGCAGGTGCAGACCAAGGGCGAGTTCGGCGGCCTCGGCATCGAGGTCACGATGGATCAGGGCTACATCAAGGTGGTCTCGCCGATCGACGGCACCCCCGCGGCGGCGGCGGGCATCCAGCCCGGCGATTACATCATCAAGGTCAACGGCAGTTCCGTGATGGGCCTGACGCTGGACCAGGCGGTGGACATGATGCGCGGCCCGGTCGGGTCCGAGATCAAGATCCAGATCCTGCGCAAGGACGTGAAGGATCCCTTCGACGTCACTCTGGTGCGCGACACCATCAAGCTGACCGCCGCGAAGGGCTATCTGGAGGGCAACACCGTGGTGCTGCGCCTGACCACCTTCAACGACCAGACCTATGACGACATGGCCGCGGGGCTGAAGAAGGCGGTGGCCGATGCCGGTGGGCTCGACAAGGTCAACGGCGTGGTGATCGACCTGCGCAACAACCCCGGCGGGTTGCTGACCCAGGCGATCAAGGTGTCGGACGCCTTCCTCGACCAGGGCGAGATCGTCTCGACCCGTGGCCGCAACCCCGGCGACGGCGAACGCTTCAACGCGACGCCGGGCGACCTGATCAACGGCAAGCCGATGGTGGTGCTGATCAACGGCGGATCCGCCTCGGCCTCGGAAATCGTCACCGGCGCCTTGCAGGACCATCACCGCGCCATCGTCATCGGCACCAAGAGCTTTGGCAAGGGCTCGGTGCAGACGATCATCCCGATCAAGGGTGACGGCGCGATGCGGCTGACCACGGCGCGCTACTACACGCCCTCGGGCCGCTCGATCCAGGCGCTCGGCATCTCGCCCGATATCGTCGTGCCGCAGGAAACCGCCAAGCCGCTGGACGCGGCGCAGCAAAGCAACCAGACGACCTCGGAGGCCGATCTGAAGGGCATTCTGTCGAATGACTCGATGACGGACGACGAAAAGAAGCAGTACGAGGCCGAACAGAAAGCCGCCGCCGAGGCCGCCAAACTGCGCGACAGCGATTTCCAACTGGCCTATGCCGTCGACCTGCTGCGCGGCCTTGCGGTGGTGAACACGTCCGCCACCGCCCCGGCGCCGACCGAACCGGCCCCTGCGCCGGCCCCCGCGGCCGGCAACTGAGGAGACAAGGGCCGGGTTCGCCCGGCCCCGTTGATGCGATGACCCCGGAAACCGCCGCCACGCTGCCCTATCGCCCCTGCGCGGGCGTCATGCTGATCAACCCTGCCGGGCTGATCTTCGCCGGTCGGCGGATCGACAGCGACACGCCCGCCTGGCAGATGCCACAAGGCGGCATCGACAAGGGCGAAGACCCCGCCGCCGCCGCGATGCGTGAGTTGTGGGAGGAAACCGGGGTGACCGCCGATCTGGTCGAACGGCTGGCCGAGGCACCCGACTGGATTACCTACGACCTGCCGTCCGCGCTTCTGGGCAAGGTCTGGAAGGGCAAGTACCGCGGCCAGCGCCAACGGTGGTTCCTGTTCCGCTTCCTCGGGCAAGACACCCAGATCGACATCGCGACCGACCACCCCGAGTTCTCGGAATGGCGCTGGATCGGCGCCGACGAGATGCTGGAGACGATCGTGCCGTTCAAGCGCGCGGTCTACGCGGAAGTGATCGGCACCTTCCGCGCCTGGCTGGGTTAGAGCGAATTGCGTTCATCTTGAATCAGAATTCGCCCCAAGACTTGGGCGAATTCTGATGTCGCCGTGTCAGATAAAACGCAATTCGCTTCAGGCCGGAACCGTCTGCTGCTCGCCCAGCCGCGGGCCGGTGCTGAACTGCCGCAGTTCCGGCCCGTCACGCAGCACGAACAGCGCATCGAGCCCGTTGCGCTGCGCCAGATCGGGCGCCGCATCCTCGCCCGCCACCAAAAGCGCGGTGGCCCAGGCGTCCGCCTCGATGCAGGCGGGGTTCAGCACCGTCACCGAGGCCAGCCGATTGCGCACCGGGCCACCCAGACGCGGGTCCATCGTGTGTGACAGCCGCGTCTTGCCCACGGTCACCCAGTGCCGGTAGTCGCCCGAGGTCGCCACCGCCATGTCACACAGGTCGATCACCCCCATCGGCGCCCGGCGGTCACGGTCGGGCCGCTCCACCGCCACCGCCCAGGGCGTGCCGTCGGGCCGGGTGCCCCGCGCCGCCAGTTCGCCATCCAGCGCGGCCAGCGCGTCGGTCACGCCGAACGCCGCCAGCACCCGCATCATCTGATCCACCGCAAAGCCCTTGGCGATGCCCGACAGGTCGAACGACAGCGGCGCAAGGCGGCGCACCCGGTGGCCTGCGGCATCCAGTTCCAGCACCTCATGGGCGGGCGGGCGCCGGCGGCCAAGCTGCGCGCCGATCAGCCCGGTATCGGGGGAACCGCCACGCGCGCCAAAGCCCCAGGCGCTGACCAGATCGCCCAGGCCAATGTCGAACAGCCCGCCCGAGCGTTCGCCGATCCGCAGCGCCATCCGCAGCACTGCCATCAACTCAGGCGGCACCGTCTGCCAGATGCGCACCGCCGCGCGGTTCAGCCGCATCAGGTCGGACTCGGGCTTCCAGGTCGACATCTGCGCATCGACCCGGTCCACCGCGTCCTGCAAAGCGGCGGCCAGCGGCGCCGCCTCTGCGGGCGCGGCCAGTGTCACCGACCAGCGCGTGCCCATCGTGGGCCCGCTCAGCACATGGCGCGCGTCAGTAGACATCTTCGACATAGCGCCCCTCGGCCTTCAGCGCGACGGTGGTCAGGCCCAGCGGTGCCAGCACGATCTCCAACTGCTCCATCACCCCCTCGGCCATGTCGCGCCCGCCGCAGACCATGATCTGCGCGCCGCGCGCAATCATCTTGCGCAACTGCTGCGCGTCCTGGGCGATGCGGTCCTGCACATAGGCGCGGTCGCGGATGCGCGAAAACGCGGTGGTCAGCGAGGTCAGGCGGCGTTCGCCCAGCCATTGCTCGATCTCGTCGGCGTAGAGGAAATCCGACTGCGGATCGCGCCCGCCGAAATAGAGGTGCATCGGCCGCCGCCGCGCATTGCGCCGGATGAAGCCCGCCATCGGCCCGATCCCGGTGCCCGCGCCGATCAGGATCACCGGCTGGCGACCACGGGCGGGGCGGAAATCCGGGTTGGGCTTGACGAAGCATTCCACCATCTCGCCGGGTTCGAGGCCGTGCAGGAAGCCCGAGCATTCGCCGCCCGGATGCTTGCGCACACAGATCTCCAGAAACCCGTCGCGGCTGGAGGACGCGAGCGAGTAGAACCGCGGCAGGTCGCTGCCCGGCGGCAGGATGCCCACCAGATCGCCCGCATCAAAACGCGGCAGGCCCGTTTGCCCGGTCAGCCGCTGCCACAGCGTCCGTGGCACCTCGGGCGCGGCAAAGCGCAGCACGGCGGTTGGTGCCTGCACCTCAAGGCCATAATCGACCCGCTCGACCAGTTGCAGCATCCGGCTGCGCGGGCGTTCGGGCTGGTGGTTCAGCGCCAGTTCATGGCCCATCGCCGCGCCCACGGTCCGTCCCCAGCGCGCGAATTCCTGCGCCGATTGCCGGTCGATCGTGTCGTAGGGCAGCATCGCATGCCAGCGCCGCGCATCCAGCGCCTCGGCCACGTCGAGGCCGAACTGGCTGAACTTGGGGAACTGCCGATCGCCGAAGCCGAGCAGCGCCACCGGAAACTTCGGTGCCTGTTTCAACTGCGCCAGCCGCGCCATGAACTGCGTGGCCGAGGCCGGAGCCGCGCCGTCGCCATGCGTCGAGGCCAGAATGAACATCCGCTGCGCATGGGCGTAGTGCTTGCCCAGGCTGTTCATCGCCCCGGTGTGGACGCGGTGGCCCGCCGCGGTCAGCGTATCGTGCAGGGTGCGGGCAAACCCCCAGGTGGCGTTGCCATCGCTGCCGACAAGGATGATCGTATCCGCCGAATGGGCCGTGTGATTGTGCTTGAAGCGCGGCAGCGCCCGGCGGCGGCGCCACCAGATCAGCGCGCCCGAACCCGCCATGACCGGCGCGCACAGCGCCGTCAGGCCCAGCAGCATCCCCAGCGACCACAGGCCCTGCCCGGTGTGCAGCATGTAGACCCATTCGTAGATCCGGCGCATCGGGCCGTGCGGCAGCCAGGTCAGCATCTGCCCGGTGGCCTGATCGACGTAGCCCTGCCCGGAGGAGGTAACGACGGTAAAGACATCGCCCGCGTCGGTCGGGAAGGTCAGGTTGCGCAGATCGGACAGCGCGATCGCCTGCAACGCGGCCAGTTTGGCCAGCGGTTTCGGCGTGCCGCCGTCAACCGCGGCCGGGAACGCCGCCGTGGCCTCCAGCCCGTTCGGCACGATCTGGAAATTCGCCAGCGACATCCACAGGCCGGTGCTGGCCGACAGCAGCAGCCCCAGAATGGCAAACCGCCCGATCTCGACATGCAGCCGCTGCGGCAGGGTGCCGCGTGCGCGCGAAAAGACCCGTGCCCAGCCGCCCATCCGGCGCGCCAGCAAAACGGCGCCCGACAGGCACAGCAGCATCATCGCGAAGGCGGCAAAGCCGGTCGCCATCCGCCCGGTGTCATGCAGCAGCAGCGAGCGGTGCAGATCGGTCATCCAGCGGATGAAGCCCGACGGCGCATAGGGGGCGACCACCGTGCCGGTCGCCGGGTCGATCACATCGCTGCCCGAGGCGGTATCGGTGGAATAATCCGCGATGATCGTGCCCGAGGGCTGGCGGCTGATCCGGCTGACGCCGGGCACGGCCCGCGCGACGTTGGCCGCAAGGTCCGCCACCGTCATCTGCAGGGCGGGCTCTTCGGGCGCGGAAAAGGTCTGAAGCGCGGGCACCACCGAGAGGATCACCCCCGACAGCGCCAGCACCACGATGAGAACGGCGGCCAGCAGGCCGGGCAGCTTGTGAAGCGAGCGAAGCATCGGCGGACCTCCGGTCACATCTTGTAGGCGAAGTTGGCGATGTAGCCGCGCCCGTGCACGGCCTTGCCCGAATCGGCGGCGGTCAGTGGCGCGCGAACTTCGGCCGGGCTTTCCATCATCCCTTCCGAGGCCGCGTCGATCTGGATCGTGTAGCCCGCGTCGATCAGCGCATCCGCGATGTCGGTGTGAACCGTCAGCGTCCGCCCCTCGCCCACGCTTGCCCCTGTGATGCCGTCCAGCCCGTTCATGTCGCCCCGGCTGGCGCGCATCCAGCCGCCAAGGTGGCGGTAATAGCCGGACCGCCCGCCCGCCATCCAGAGCGTGCGGACATACTTGCCCTGCGGGTCCATCAGATAAAGCACGACGTAGGCGCTATATCCGCCGAAATTCTTCAGCGTGGTGGTCAGCGTGACCGCGCGGGCCTGGGCGAATCGCGGCGCGGCGAGGGCGGCGACAAGCAGCAGGGCGGGGATGAGCTTCTTCATGGGCAGACTCCGGTCGATCAGATGTTGCCCCTTGCTCGCACGTCGGCGCTGACGCCCCGCTTACAGAATCCGCGGATTTGCTGCGCCGCAGCTTCGCATCGGCGTGATGAGCGAAAAGGCGGCGCGGAACGGGACTCCAAATGAGAACAAAACAGGAATATGCTGACCGCTTGCGGGAATCACCCCCCCTCTCTTGCGGATGTCATGGCCTTCGTCGAACTCTCCGCCACCTCGAATTTCACCTTCCTCACCGGTGGCTCGCACCCCGAGGAGTACATGCGCCGGGCCGCCACCCTCGGCCTGCCCGCGCTGGCGGTGGCGGATGAGAACACCGTGGCGGGCATCGTGCGTGCCCATACCGAGGCGCGCGAGATCGCCCGCGAGGCGCGCCTCGATCCCGCCGCCTTCGCCAGCACTCCGCGCCTGATCCCTGCCGCGCGGATCGTGCTGACCGACGGTTTCACCCTCACCGCCCTGCCGCGCGACCGCGCTGCCTGGGGGCGGCTTTGCCGGCTGATCACCACGGGGCGGCGCGCCAGCGCAAAGGGCAGTTGCGCGCTGAGCTTCGACGACCTGATGGACTGGGGTGAGGGGCTGGAGCTTCTGCTCCACCCCGCCGCCGAAACGGTGGCCCCCGCGCAGACGGCCCCGCGCGGCGCGGGCGCGTGGGTGACGCAGGCGCAGCAACTGGCGCGCCGCTTCCCCGGACAGGTCTCGCTCTTGATGGCCCCCGCCTATGACGGGCAGGACGGCCCCCGCTTTGCCCGCCTCGCCGCGCTGGCCCGGTCGCTGGGCATTCCCCCCGTCGCCTCCGGCCTGCCGCTGATGCACCACGGCGCGCGCCGCAAGCTCACCGACGTGCTGACCGCGATCCGCACCGGCACCCGCGTTGATGCGCTGGGGCGCGCGGCGCTCGCCAATGCCGAACGGCGGCTGCGGTCAGAGCCCGAGATGCTGCGGCTCTTTCGCGGCCATGAGGATGCCGTCCACCGCACGGGCGAAATCGCCGCCCGCCTGACGTTCTCGCTGGACCAGTTGCGCTACGAATACCCCTCCGAGGTGGCGAACGGCGAAAGCCCGGCCCAGCGCCTCGACCGGCTTGCCCGCGCCGGGCTGGCGTGGCGCTATCCGGCGGGCATCTCGCCCCGCGTGCAGGCGATGCTGGAACATGAACTGACCCTGATCGGCAAGCTGAAATACGAACCCTACTTCCTCACCGTGCACGATATCGTGGCCTTCGCCCGGTCGCGCGGCATCCTCTGCCAGGGCCGCGGCTCGGCGGCCAACTCGGTCACCTGCTACGCGCTCGGCGTCACCTCGGTCAGCCCCGAAATCGGCACGATGGTGTTCGAGCGGTTCGTGTCCGAAGCCCGCGACGAGCCGCCCGACATCGACGTGGATTTCGAGCATGAGCGGCGCGAAGAGGTGATCCAGCACATCTATGCCAAATACGGCCGCCACCGCGCCGGGCTCTGCGCCACCGTCATCCATTACCGCGGCAAGCGCGCGGTGCGCGAGGTCGGCACCGCGATGGGCCTCAGCGACGATACCGTGGCCGCCATGTCCAGCCAGATCTGGGGCTGGGGCAGCGCCAAGGCGGTGGACGGCGCGCGGCTCAGGGAAATCGGCCTCGACCCCGCCGACCGCCGCCTGCGCCTGACGATGGAGCTGATCGAAGAGGTTCAGGGCTTCCCCCGCCACCTCAGCCAGCACGTCGGCGGCTTCATCGTCACCGAGGGGCGGCTGGATGAACTGGTGCCGATCGAGAACGCCACGATGGACGACCGCACCGTGATCTGCTGGGACAAGGACGATATCGACAGCTTGGGCATCCTCAAGGTCGATATTCTCGCGCTGGGGATGCTGTCCTGCATCCGCAAGGCGTTCGATCTGATCGCCAAGCACCACCAGACCGATTACAGCCTCGCCACCCTGCCGCCCGAAGACCCGGCGGTTTACGACATGCTGTGCAAGGCCGACTCGCTTGGCATCTTTCAGGTCGAAAGCCGCGCGCAGATGAACTTCCTGCCCCGGATGCGGCCGCGCTGCTTCTACGACCTGGTGATTCAGGTCGCCATCATCCGCCCCGGCCCGATTCAGGGTGACATGGTGCACCCCTACCTGCGCCGCCGGAATGGCGAGGAACAGGTCAGCTTCCCCTCCGACGAGCTGGGCAAGGTTCTGGGCAAGACCCTCGGGGTGCCGCTGTTTCAGGAACAGGCGATGCAGATCGCCATCATCGGCGCGGGCTTCACCCCCGAAGAGGCCGACCGCCTGCGCCGCGCGCTCGCCACCTTCAAGAAGCATGGCAACGTCACCGCGTTTCAGGAGCGTTTCATGGCCGGCATGCGCGCCAACGGCTACGCCGACGACTTCGCCGCCCGCTGCTTTGCCCAGATCGAGGGCTTCGGCAGCTACGGCTTCCCCGAAAGCCACGCGGCCAGCTTCGCCCACCTCGTCTATGCCTCGGCCTGGCTGAAACGCCACCACCCCGGCATCTTCGCCTGCGCCTTGCTGAACGCGCAGCCGATGGGCTTCTACGCCCCCGCCCAGATCGTGCGCGACGCGCGCGAACACGGGGTGCAGGTGCGCCCGGTCTGCATCAACACCAGCCAGTGGGACAACACGATGGAACCCGACGGGCAGGGCGGCCTCGCGCTGCGCCTCGGCTTCCGCCAGATCCGCGCGATGCGGGAAGACGAGGCGCTGTGGATCGCCGCCGCCCGCGGCAACGGTTACCGCGCGGTGCAGGATGTCTGGCGCCGCGCGGGCGTGCCCCCCGCCCTCGTCACCGTGCTGGCCGAGGCCGACGCCTTCGCCGCCCTCGGCCTGACCCGGCGCGAGGCGCTCTGGCAGGCCCGCGCGCTCACCGGCGCGAAGCCGCTGCCGCTCTTCGCGACCGACCTCGACGGCGAGGCGATCGCCGAACCCGCCGTCATCCTGCGCGCCATGACCGAGGGCGAAGAGGTGGTGGAGGATTACGTCGCCCTGCGCCTGACCCTGCGCAGCCACCCGATGGCGCTGCTGCGGGGCTTTCTGACGGCGGCGGCATAAGAATGGGGGCGGCCCAACCCGGCGCCCCAATCTTTCGGTCTCCAAGTATCCCACGGGGGTCCGGGGGTGTGAAACCCCCGGCCCTGTCCGCCTCACGCCACGTCAAACTCCAGCGGCTTCACCTGCTGGAACATCCCCGAGCCTTCCAGCACCGCCACCACCTTCGGGTCGATCGCTTGGTCGAGGTAGAGGATCGCGATCGCGTCCTGCCCGATGCCCGACCGGCCCAGCGTGAAGTTGGCGATGTTCACCCCGTTCTTGCCCATCGTCATCCCCAGCAGGCCGATGATCCCCGGCACGTCCTCGTTGGTGGTGTACAGCATGTGCCGCCCCACCTCGGCGTCGATGTTGATGCCCTTGATCTGGATGAACCGCGGCTTGCCGTCGCTGAAGCAGGTGCCCGCGATCGAGCGTTCGCGGGTATCGGTGACCATCGTCACCTTGATGAAGGCGTCGAACACCCCGGTCTTGTCCTGGCGGGTGGTGGAAACCTGAATCCCCCGCTCTTTCGCCACGATCGGCGCCGAAACCAGGTTCACGTCCGGGTTCTGCGCCTTCATCACGCCCGCGATCACCGCCGAATTCAGCGCGGGCAGGTTCATTTCGGACACTGCGCCGTCATACAGGATGTTGATCGCCTTGATCGGCTCGTCGGTCATCTGGCCGATGAAGGCGCCGAGATGCCCGGCCAGCTTGATCCACGGCCCCATCACGGCGGCCTCTTCCGCCGTCACGTTCGGCATGTTCAGCGCGTTCTGCACCGCGCCGGTCAGCAGGTAATCCGCCATCTGCTCGGCCACCTGCAGCGCCACGTTCTCCTGCGCCTCGGTGGTCGAGGCGCCAAGGTGCGGCGTGCAGACCACGTTCGGCAGCCCGAACAGCGGGCTCGCGGCCGCCGGTTCCACCTCGAACACATCAAGCGCGGCGCCCGCGACATGGCCCGATTGCAGCGCCTCGGCCAGCGCCGCCTCGTCGATCAGCCCGCCGCGCGCGCAGTTGATGATGCGCACGCCCTTTTTCGTTTTCGCCAGCGCCTCGCGGGAAAGGATGTTGCGCGTCTTGTCGGTCAAGGGCACATGCAGCGTGATGAAATCGGCCCGCGCCAGCAGCTCGTCCAGCTCCACCTTGTGCACGCCCAGCGTTTTCGCGCGTTCGTCCGAGAGGAAGGGATCATAGGCGATCACCTTCATGTGCAGCCCCAGCGCGCGGTTGCACACGATGCCGCCAATGTTGCCCGCGCCGATCACGCCCAGCGTCTTGTTGTAAAGCTCCACCCCCATGAAGCGGCTTTTCTCCCACTTCCCGGCCTGGGTCGAGGCGTTTGCCTCGGGCAGTTGCCGCGCCACGGCGAACATCATCGCGATGGCATGTTCGGCCGTGGTGATCGAGTTGCCGAAGGGCGTGTTCATCACGATCACGCCTTTCCGGGAGGCGGCCGGAATGTCGACATTGTCCACCCCGATCCCGGCGCGGCCCACGACCTTCAGCCTGGTGGCCAGCGCCAGCAGCTTGTCGGTGACCTTGGTGGCGGACCGGATGGCAAGGCCGTCATACTGGCCGATGATCTCGGCCAGCTTGTCCTTGTCCTTGCCGAGCTTCGGCAGGTAATCGACCTCGACGCCGCGATCCCGGAAGATCTGCACGGCGGTTTCGGAAAGTTCGTCGGAAACGAGAACGCGGGGGGCCATGAGGGGCGCCTTTCATTTGCGGGAGGTGTCACCCCCGCGCAAGCGGGGGTCTCATGTCGGAAGGGCAGAAGGGCGCAAGCGCGATACGGTGGGCGATCCCCGCTTGCGCGGGGATGACCGTCACGTACCGATGACCGTCACGCCGCCTTGGCCAGCGCCGCGATCTCGGCGTTAAACGCCCACTCGATCCACGGCAACAGCGCGGCCACGTCGGCGGTTTCCACCGTCGATCCGCACCAGATCCGCAGGCCGGGCGGCGCGTCGCGGTAGGCGCCGATGTCCAGCGCGACGCCTTCCTTCTCCAGCCGCCTGGCCGCGGCCTTGGCGAAGGCCGCGCCATCCACGATGCGCGGGTCGGTGAACGTCAGGCAGACGCTGGTGGTGGAAGCCGTTGCCGGATCCACCGCCAGATTGGCGATCCAGTCGCGCGCCGTGCAGAACGCCCACACCGCCGCCGCATTCGCATCCGCCCGCGCGATCAGCCCCTTCAGGCCGCCAGCCGACTTCGCCCACAGCAGCGACACCAGGTAATCCTCCACCGCCAGCATCGACGGCGTGTTGATCGTCTCGCCCTCGAAGATGCCCTCGATCAGCTTGCCCTTGGCGGTCAGCCGGAAAATCTTGGGCAACGGCCAGGCGGGCACATAGCTTTCCAGCCGCTCCACCGCGCGGGGCGACAGGATCAGCATCCCGTGCGCGCCCTCGCCGCCCAGCACCTTCTGCCAACTGAACGTCACCACATCCAGCTTGTCCCACGGCAGGTCCATCGCGAAGGCGGCCGAGGTCGCATCGCAGATCGTCAGGCCCGCGCGGTCGGCCGGGATCGCGTCGCCGTTCGGCACCCGCACGCCCGAGGTGGTGCCGTTCCAGGTGAACACCACGTCACGGTCGAAATCGACCGAGGCCAGATCGACGATCTCGCCATACCCGGCCGTCTTCACCACCGCGTCCAGCTTCAACTGTTTCACCGCGTCGGTGACCCAGCCCTCGCCGAAGCTTTCCCAGGCCAGCATCTCCACCGGCCGGGCGCCCAGCAGCGACCACATCGCCATCTCCATCGCGCCGGTGTCCGAGGCGGGCACGATGCCGATGCGATGGCCCGCGGGCACGCCGAGGATCTCGCGCGTCAGGTCGATCGCCTGCTTCAGCTTGGCCTTGCCGACAGCCGCGCGATGCGACCGGCCCAGCGGCGCATCCGACAGCATGTTCAGTGTGTAACCGGGGATTTTCGCGCAGGGGCCCGAAGAAAAGCGCGGATTGGCCGGCCGTGCGGCCGGAGCGGGCGTGTTCGTCATGTTATCCTCACAGATATACGCCCCTCGTTGGGGAGGGGTGTCCCGCCGATGGGGATACGGGGCCGCGCGCACTGGCACAAGCCGGAAAGTTGCGGTAATCCGCCGCTTGGGGCGCGAAAAACGACACGCCGCTCCACTATCGGAAACTCCCCGGAAGGTCTGGCCCCATGTTCATCGCAACCCTGATGGCGAACCCCGCGCGCCGCGACCTGACCGAGGAAACCGTTCAGACGCAGCGCGCGGCGTGGGCGGGCGGGGCGCCCCTGTGGCTTGACCCCGGCGTTGCGGCCGAGTTCGCGCTCGACTCTGCGCCCGCCGACCTGTGGGCCCGCTGGGCCGCCTTGCAGACGCAGGGCATCGACCTTGTCGTGCAACCCGCCGAGGGGCGCCGCAAGCGGATGCTGCTGGCCGACATGGACAGCACCATGATCGGGCAGGAGTGCATCGACGAACTGGCCGCCGAGGCCGGGGTGGGCGCCCATGTTGCCGCGATCACCCGCCGGGCGATGAACGGCGAGCTGGATTTCGCGGGTTCGCTGCGCGAACGGGTGGCGCTGCTGCGCGGCCTCGACGCGGGTGTCGTCATCAAGGTGCTGGCCGAGCGCATCCGCTTTACCAGCGGCGGGCGCAAGCTGGTGGCGACGATGAAGGACCACGCGGGCTACGCCGTGCTGGTGTCGGGCGGGTTCAGCGCGTTTTCGGAACCCGTCGCGGCCTATCTCGGTTTCGACGAGAACCACGCGAACACCCTCTTGCTGGAGGACGGCAAGCTGACGGGGACCGTGGCAGAGCCGATTCTGGGCCGCGAGGCCAAGGTGCAGGCGCTGGTCGAGATCACCGACCGGCTTGGCATCCCGGTTGCGGATGTGCTGGCCGTGGGCGATGGGGCGAACGATCTGGGGATGCTGCACCGGGCCGGCGCGGGCGTCGCGCTGCACGCCAAACCCGCCGTCGCCGCGCAATGCTCGCTGCGGGTGAACCACGGCGATCTGACCGCGCTGCTTTACCTGCAAGGCTACCACCGCGACGAGTTCGTCGGCGTCCCGTGACCGCAGTCAGCGAGCCCATCACTTAACGATTGCGTTAATTAACGAATCGCGCAATCATCGGCGGCATGGAAACGCTGCCCGCCCTCTTCGCCGCCCTCTCCGACCCGACGCGCCTTGGCATTGTCGAGCGTCTGCTGGCCTCGGGGCCGCAGAGCGCGGGCGAGTTGGGCGACGTCGCCGCCATCTCGGCCCCCGCCGTCTCGCGCCACCTGAAGGTGCTGCGCGAGGCTGCGGTGATCCGGCAGGAAATCGACGGCCCCCGCCGCATCTACTCGGTCGCGCCCGAAGCAATGCGCGCGATCTCTGACTGGACCCTGACCCACCGCGCCTTCTGGGAGTCGAGCCTCGACCGGCTCGACGCCGCCGTGCGCAGGCTGACCGAGGAGGCGCCATGAGCGACCTGCATCTGGAACGCGATTTCCCCGTCGCGCCCGAACGCCTGTTCGATCTGGTCACCACCCGCGCGGGCCTCGTGCAGTGGTTCGGCCCCGAGGGTTTCACCGTGCCCGAGAACGCGCTCGATTTCACCCGCGCGGGGCTCTGGTTCGCAGTGATGGCGGGCCCCGAGGGGCGGCGGCTGAAGGTTTCGGGACAGGTCACGTCTGTGCGCCCGCCGGTCTCGGTGGGCTTCACCTGGGCCTGGCACGACCCCGACGACAAGCGCGGCGCGGAAAGCCATGTGACGCTGACCATCGCCGCCACGCCAAACGGGGCGCGGCTGATCCTCGATCACCGCGACCTTGCCGCCGACGCGGTGGATGCCCATCGCGCGGGCTGGACATCGACCCTGAACAAGCTGGAACGGGTGGCCGGATCGGCCGGACACCCCTGAACGGGAGGACTGAGGATGACGAAGTATCTCTTTGCTTATCACGGCGGCAGCGCGCCCACCGACCCCGCAGAGGGCAAGCGGGTCATGCAGGCCTGGATGGACTGGTTCGCGGGCATCGGCGCGGGGGTGGTTGACGGCGGCAACCCGGTCGGCCAGTCCACCACCGTCTCGACAGCGGGCGTCACGCCGAACGGCGGGGCCAACCCGGTGTCGGGCTATTCCATCCTCGAAGCCGCCGACCATGCCGCCGCGGTGAAGCTGGCGCAAAGCTGCCCGATCCTGGCCTCCGGGGGCAGCATCGAAATCGCCCCGGTCATGGCGATGTAGCCTCAGGCAAACCCTGGCGCGGTGCGGATCACCCCGGTCTCGAAGCCGCGCCAGTTCTTCTGGATCACGTTCAGCCGTTTGCGGGTCGCCGGATGTTCGGCCTCCAGAACGCCCAGCCGGACCAGCAGCGCCGCGATCGCCGCCTCTGACGCGCGGGTGGCGCCGTCGGTGATCTTCAGCGCGATCCCAAGACCCTGTTCCGGCAGGATCGCCACGAACACCGCCTCGGCGCCGGTCTTGATCGAGACCTTGCCGCCCATCGCGCGCATCAGTTCGGTGCAGGACCGGCCCTCACCGGCGACCAGTTCGGGGTAGGCCGCCATCGCCCGCGTCAGCCGGTGCATCGCCCGGTCGCGCGTGTCGCCCGTGCCGGTTGCCCCGGCAAACCGCGCCATCGCCCGCGCCAGCCCGTGCACCGAGGTGGCGAAGTTCGGCGCCGAACAGCCGTCGATGCCGTAACCGGGCGAGGTTTCGCCGGTGACCGCCTCGAACGCGTCCTTCACCGCCACCTGCACCGGGTGCGCCAGGTCCACATACTCCGGCCCCGCCTTCAGGTGCTTCGTCAGCGTCAGGAACCCGGAATGCTTGCCGGAACAGTTGTTGTGGATCTGGCAGGGCGCGGTGTCGGAACAGGTCAGTTCCTTGTTGGCGACCGGGTCATAAGGCATGTGCGATCCGCAGCGCAGATCGGCCTCGGCCAGCCCCAGATCAGCCAGCCAGCGCGTCACCATGTCGGTGTGCAGATGCGCGCCCTGATGGCTGGCACAGGCCAACGCCAGATGCGCCTCGGTCAGCCCCGCCGCGTCGGCCGCACCGCTTTCCACCAGCGGCAGCGCCTGCAACATCTTGCACGACGAGCGCGGAAAGATCACCGCCGACGGGTCGCCCCAGGCCTCGACGATCGTGCCGGAGGCGTCACAGATCACCGCGTGGCCGTCATGGCTGCTCTCCAGCCGCCCGCCGCGCCACAGTTCGACCATCGGATGCGCCGGTGCCATGCGTTGCCTCCCTCACGGTTGCGCGAAAATCCGCCCAAGGGGGTTTCAAGAAACGCCCTTTTTGAAGTATGACTTTCGTATCGAGTTGATCCCGCGCGCGCTACAGGAAAAGGTCGCAGGCAAGCGCCCAGGCGGTGGGGCCAAGAGGCAAGACGGCTGGAGGCTGTAATTGACATGACATCACGGATCGGGCGCGGCGCGATCTTCGCAGGGGCGGTTCTTCTATCGACCCAGGCGATCGCGCAAACGGACACGACGCAATCGACCAACCGCGTCGCCACGAAATCCGACTGGAGCGTGTTCACCGCGGACAGGCCCAAGGAATGCTGGGGAGTATCGAGCCCGAAGTCGAGCGAGACCACCCGCGGCGGCAAGCCCGCGACGGTGAACCGCGATGACGTGCTGTTCTTCGTGACCTACCGCCCCGGCGGCGGCGCGAACGGCGAGATTTCCTTTACCGGCGGCTATACCTTCGCGCCGAAATCCACCGCGACGCTGGACCTGAACGGCACCAAGTATGAGTTGTTCACCGATGGCCAATGGGCCTGGCCGCGCACTCCGGCCGACGACTCGGGCCTGCTTGCGGCGCTCAAGAACGGCTCCGAAGCGACGGTCACCGCACACTCGGTGCGCGGCACGCAGACCAAGGATATCTTCTCGCTGATCGGCTTCACCGCCGCGATGGACGAGGCGCAGAAGCGCTGCGCCGGGAAGTAACGCAACGCGCCGTGCGATTTTCGCGCCCCGTTGCCCGTGCCGCGGGGCGCATCATTTGCAGCGCCCGCGCAAATCCTGTATCACACGCCCCTGTTTCCCGGAGTCTGCGATGCCCGCCCCGACCGATGCCCCGATTTACGCCCCGATCACGCAGGACGTGCTGACCCTGCCGCGCAAGCTGCCCGAGGGCGGGCCGGTCAACCTGATCGGCCTGACCCGTGACCAGATGCGCGACGCACTGATCGCCGCGGGCACACCGGACCGGCAGGCCAAGATGCGCGTGGGTCAGGTCTGGCAATGGGTCTACCACTGGGGCGTGCGCGACTTCGCCGCGATGACCAACCTTGCCAAGGATTACCGCGCCCTGCTGGCCGCGAATTTCACCATCGACCTGCCCGAGATCGTCACCCGGCAGATCAGCGCCGACGGCACCCGCAAGTATCTGGTGCGCATCGCGGGCGGGCATGAGGTGGAAACCGTCTACATCCCCGAAGAGGGGCGCGGCACGCTGTGCATCTCGTCGCAGGTCGGCTGCACGCTGACCTGTTCGTTCTGCCACACCGGCACGCAGAAGCTGGTGCGCAACCTGACGGCGGGCGAGATCGTCGGCCAGGTCATGCTGGCGCGCGACGATCTGGGCGAATGGCCGGTGCCCGGCGCGCCGAAGGACGAAACCCGGCTGATCTCCAACGTCGTGCTGATGGGCATGGGCGAGCCGCTTTACAATTTCGACAACGTCCGTGATGCGATGAAGGTGGTGATGGATAACGAGGGGCTCACCCTCTCGCGCCGCCGCATCACGCTGTCCACCTCGGGCGTGGTGCCTGAAATCGCCCGCACCGCCGAGGAAATCGGCTGCCTGCTCGCCGTCAGCTTTCACGCCACCACCGATGAGGTGCGCGACCGGCTGGTGCCGATCAACAAGCGTTGGAACATCGAAACCCTGCTGAACACCCTGCGCGACTATCCGCGGCTGTCGAACTCGGAACGGATCACCTTTGAATATGTGATGCTGAAGGATGTGAACGACAGCGATGCCGACGCGCGGCGGCTGGTCAAGCTGATCGCGGGGATCCCGGCCAAGATCAATCTGATCCCGTTCAACGAATGGCCCGGCGCCCCCTACCAGCGCAGCGACCGCGACCGCATCAAGGCCTTTGCCGACATCATCTACAAGGCCGGTTACGCCAGCCCGGTCCGCACCCCGCGCGGCGAGGACATCATGGCCGCCTGCGGCCAGCTCAAATCCGCCACCGAACGCGGGCGGCGCGAAAAGGTCTCGCTGAACCCGCAAGCGGCTCAGGGCATCGCGTAGACGGTGAACGCCGCCATCTTGCCACGCCCGAGGTCCATGCCCTTCACCTGACCCTGCGCGACCGGCTGCACCCCCTTCGCCGCCGCCGCCGCCAGAAAGGCCGCCGTGTCAGCGACCACCGCCACCGTGCAGGGGTCAGCCGCCAGCGCCTCGGTCATCGCCGGGGCCTCGCCGGTCCGCACCGGCCCCGGCGACTGGAACACCAGCGAGGGTTCGTCAAACGCCGTCACGATCGGGCGCACCGGGCAGGCGGCCGTCGGCCGCGCCAGCGCAAGGATCGCGGGCGTCGGCCAGAGCGCGGGCACCCGCGCCAGCATCGACAGAAGCCCGGCCCCGAATCCCGCCCCCATCAGCCACACCCCCACCAGCGCCGCCATCGCCATCCGCCCGCGCAACGCGGTCCGGGCGAGCGCGGCCCCCAGGGCGAAGACCGCCAGCGCCAGAACCAGCGGCACCACCGGCCAGGCACCCAGGGTCACGCCATAGCCGGCCGCGCCGATCAGCCCCGCCACCGGGATCGCGGTCAGCAGCCCGCCGACGATCCACTGCCACCGCGCCATCCCGCGTTCGACCACCCCGGCCCAGACCAGCGCCACCGCCACCGCCAGCGCGGGGTAAAGCGGCAGCGTGTAATGCATCAGCTTGGTCGGGCTCGCCTCGAACACGATCCAGCTCGGGATCAGCCAGGCGGCGGTGAAGGCCACCCCCGGCAACGCCCGCCCGCGCCACAGCGCCGGGATCGACAGCGCCAGCGGCACCGAGGCCGGGAAGAACGTCAGCCACAGCAGCGCCAGATAGGCGCCCGGCGGCGCGCCGTGTTGCTCCTGAGCCGCGGCGACCTTGGCCATCAGATCGTGGCCGACCGACTGCACCCAGAACGCCCCGCCCGAGCGGATAGTGATCGCCACGAACCACGGCAGCACCGCGATCATCAACCCGATGCCCCCCGCCAGCGGCCGCAGCGCCAGCAGCCACCCCGCCCGCCGGTGCATCAGCGCCAGCGTCGCCACCGTGGTGCCCACCACCAGCGGCCCCACCGGCCCTTTCAGCAGCACCGACGCCGCCAGCCCGCCCCAGAACAGCACCAGCGCCCCGCGCCCCGGCTCGGCAAAGCTGCCACGCGCAAAGCCCGCGTCGCGCGCCGCACGGTAGAGCCGGGCCAGCGAAGCCTGCGCCATCAGGATCGCGGCCAGCAGCGGCGCATCGGTCGTTGCCAGATGCGCCTCGGCGGTCGTCAGGAACACCCCCGCCAGCATCAACCCGGCCGCCAGCCCGGTCCCCGGCCCACCAAACACCGCACCGATCCGCGCCGTCAGCAGCACCGCCAGCAGCACCGCCGCCAGCGACGAAAGCCGGTATTTCCAGATTTCAGTATCGCCCGCCGACCCCACCGCCTTCAGCACGATGGCCTGCACCCAGTAGATGCCGATCGGCTTTTGATAGCGCGGGCCGTCCTGAAAGCGGATGTCGATCACGTCGCCCGAGGCCACCATCTGCTTGGTCGCCTGCGCGAACCGGGCCTCGTCCCGATCCACCGGGGGCAGGCCGGTAAAGGCGGGCAGCGCCGCGCCAAGCGTCAGGATCAGCAGCAGGACCGCCATCGCGGCCCGCGGCAGGCGCGGCAGCGCGCGGTCGATCAGGCTCACCAGTCGGTCCATCGGCCCCTCCCGTCTCCCTTCTACCTACCCCGCCCCCCGGCAGCGCGAAAGGGTCAGCGCGGCTGCGCGGCGTCGATCACCGCCAGCGCCTCCTCCACCGTCTCGACGAAGGACAGCAGGCGCAGGTCGGCCTCGGCGATGGTTCCGGCCTCCACCAGCGCGCGGAAGTTTACCACCCGGTGCCAGTAGTCCGGCGCGAACAGGATGATCGGCACCGGCTTCATCCGCTTGGTCTGGATCAGCGTGACCGCCTCGAACATCTCGTCCATTGTGCCGAAGCCGCCGGGAAACACCACGATCGCCCGCGCCCGCATCAGGAAATGCATCTTGCGCACCGCGAAGTAGTGAAAGCTGAACGTCAGTTCGGGCGTGACATAGGGGTTGGGGTGCTGCTCGTGCGGCAGCACGATGTTCAGCCCGATCGACATCCCCCCGGCATCCGCCGCGCCCCGGTTGCCCGCCTCCATGATCCCCGGCCCGCCGCCGGTGATCACCACCATCTCGCGCCCGCCGGTGGCAAGGGATCGTTCGGTGATCGCCCGCGCGAAGGCCCGCGCCAACCCGTAGTTGTCGGCCAGCGCCGCCAGCCCCGGCACCTTCGCCTCGTCCCGCCGCGCCGGGTCGGGGATGCGCGCCGAGCCGAAGATCACCACGGTGGACACGATCCCGCGCTCGGTCAGCTCGATTTCGGCCTTCGACAACTCCAGTTGCAGCCGCACCCCGCGCATTTCGTCGCGCAGCAGAAAGTCGGCGTCGTTGAACGCCAGCCGGTACGACGGCGACCGCGTCTGCGGCGTATCGGGCACCGCGCGGGCACGGCGGATATCCTCGCTCGCGTCGCGCAATCGGCTGATGCGGTCATCGGTCATGGTCAGGCCTCCTTCGGGCCGGATTGCGCGGCGGGCCCGCCTCGTCTATAGCCTGACGCCCAGTGAAGCCAGCCACGTTGCGGAGGAAACCATGCCGAACGCCGCCCTCGAAGCCGCCATCGAAGCCGCCTGGGACGTGCGCGACACGATCTCCCCCGCGACCAAGGGCGAGGCGCGCAACGCGATTCAGGCAACGCTCGCCGCGCTCGACAGCGGCACGCTGCGGGTGGCGGAACGGCAGACCGATGGCGCGTGGCACGTCAACCAATGGGCCAAGAAGGCGGTGCTGCTCGGCTTCCGGCTTACCGACATGGCGCAGCAATCGGGCGGTCCGCAAGGCGGTGGCTGGTGGGACAAGGTGGATTCGAAATTCGCCGGCTGGGGCGATCCCGAATGGCGCGCGGCGGGCTTCCGCGCCGTGCCCAGCGCCATCGTCCGCCGCTCGGCCTTCATCGCGCGCGGCGTGGTGTTGATGCCCAGCTTCGTCAACCTCGGCGCCTATGTCGATGAAGGCACGATGGTCGACACCTGGGCCACCGTCGGCTCCTGCGCGCAGATCGGCAAGAACGTGCACCTGTCGGGCGGCGTCGGCATCGGCGGCGTGCTGGAACCGATGCAGGCGGGCCCGACGATCATCGAGGACAACTGCTTCATCGGGGCGCGGAGCGAGGTGGTCGAGGGCTGCATCATCCGCGAAGGCTCGGTACTCGGCATGGGCGTCTTCATCGGCAAGTCCACCAAGATCGTCGACCGTGAAACCGGCAGCGTCACCTATGGCGAGGTGCCCGCCGGGTCGGTCGTCGTCGCGGGCTCGATGCCCTCGAAGAACGGCGTCCACCTCTACTGCGCGGTGATCGTGAAGAAGGTGGATGCCCAGACCCGGTCCAAGACCTCGATCAACGAACTTCTGCGGGACTGAGCACATGACCGAAACCCCTGAGAAACCCAGGCGCCCCCAGCAGGTCTATACCCTGCTTGTCGAGGTTGGCCGTTGCGAAAATGACGGCCTGCCTGACACGTCCACCGGCGCGGGCCTGCTGTGCTACGCCTCCGGCGTGGACGAGGCCGAGGCGGTGCGTGAAACCGTGGCGCTGCTGAAGACCGCCGAGATGGCGCCTTTGGACGTCACCGGCTATGGCACGCTGGCGGAACGCCTTGCCGATGGCGAAGAGATCGGCGCCGAGGAGGTCGCGCTGATGGAACGCGCGCTGGCCGAAAACTCAGTGGTGGTGGCCTCGATGACGCCGTTCTTCGACTAGACCGCCGCGCGCAGCCAGTCCGCCGCGAAGGCTGCCCGGTCGCAGCCGGAGAACCGCGCCAGCCGGTCCAGTTCAGCCTCCAGCCGCTGCACCCGCCCCGCGCCCGGCGCCACCCCCCGCTCGGGCCAGAACGCCCGCACGGCCAGCGTGCCGGATTGCCGGTCCGCCCTGGCGTCGATCCGGCCGATCAACCGGTCACCCTCCAGCACCGGAAAGACGTAGTAGCCGTAGGTCCGCTTGGCCTCGGGCACGAAGACCTCGATCCGGTAGTGAAAGCCGAAGAGCCGCTCCGCCCGGTTGCGATTCCGCAGCGCCGGGTCGAACGGGCTCAGGATGCGCACCCGGCCGGTCGGCTCGGGCGGCGCCTCGTCCAGCACCTGCGGCCGCGCCAGACATCGCCGCGGCGCCCCGTCGGCGCCCGCCACCTCGATCTCGATCAGCGCTCCCGACTGCACCCCCTTGGCGCACCAGGCTTTTGCCTCCTCCGGCGTGACCGCCGCGAAGAACGCCGCGACCTCGCCCGGGGTGGCAAAGCCCAGCCGGTCCAGCGCCGCGGTGCAGGCCCAGTCCACCGTCTCTTCCGGCGCCGGGCAGGGTGCCGCGTGATGCAGCGGAATCACCCGCTCGGTCAGGTCGTAGATCTTGCGGAACCCCTCGCGCCGCGCCACCGCGATATGCCCGCAGCGCCACAGGTATTCCAGCGCGGTCTTCGACGGATGCCACTCCCACCAGCCGCCCGTGCCGCGCTCTTCGCCCTCGCCGACCTCGGCGGAACTCACCGGCCCGTGGTCGGCGATGCGCTTCATCACCTCGTCCACGTTCGCCAGATAGCCGTCGCCGCGCCACGTCCGCCAGCGTTCCACCAGCCGCTCGCGGTCGCGGGCAAAGCGGTGTTTCCAATGCGGAAAGAACGCCGTCGGGATGATCGAGGCGTCATGCGTCCAATGCTCGAACAGGCTGCAGTGATCCTCCAGCAGCGGCGCCAGCTGTTCCGGCCGATAGCCCGGCCAGCGCGCCCGCAGGATCATGTGATGCGCCCGCTCGATGGTGGTGATGCTGTCCAGTTGCACAAAGCCAAGCTGCTCGATCATTGCCAGCAACCCGGCGGCGTCCGGCTTGCCGGGCCGCACATCGTCCAGCAGGTGGCGCTGCAGGAACAGGCGGCGGGCGGTTTCGTTGCGCAGCACGGGGCGGGTCATTGGCATCTTTCCTCCGGGTAACCCTGCATAGCGCAGGGCCGGGCGCCCTTACAGCACCCGGCCCATTCATCTTGGCACCAAATATCCCCGCCGGAGGCTCCGCCGTCAGACGAAGCGATTCCAGAGGTTTTCCAGCCGCTCCTGCCGCCCCGATTTCGGCTGCGGGTTCAGCCCCTCGGCCAGCACCCGCGCCGCGATCCCGTCCAGCGTGCCGCTTTCCAGCATCGCCTTGGCGGCAGGCGTTTCCCAGCCGACATAGCGAGCCTTGCGCGCAGCCTCCAGCGACCCGTCGGCCAGCAGCGCCGCCGCCGATTTCAGCGCCCGGGCGCAGGTGTCCATCGCGCCGACATGCGACAGGATCAGGTCTTCCGCATCCAGGCTCTGGCGCCGGATGCGGGCGTCGAAGTTGGTGCCGCCGGTGCTGAAGCCGCCGACCTTCAGGATCTCGTAATAGGCCAGCGCCATTTCCGGCACGTTGTTGGGGAACTGGTCGGTATCCCAGCCGGACTGGTAGTCGTTCCGGTTCATGTCGATCGAGCCGAAGATGCCAAGGCTGGTGGCGGTGGCGATCTCGTGCTCGAACGTGTGGCCAGCGAGGATGGAGTGCCCTTGTTCGATGTTCACCCGGATCTCGTGTTCCAGCCCGAACCGCTTGAGGAACCCGTAAACCGTTGAAACGTCATAGTCATACTGATGCTTGCTGGGTTCCTGCGGCTTCGGCTCGATCAGGATCGTGCCGGTGAACCCGATCTTGTGCTTGTAATCGACCACCATGTGCAGGAACCGCGCCATATGCTCGGCCTCGGCCTTCAGGTCGGTGTTCAAGAGCGTCTCGTAGCCCTCGCGCCCGCCCCACAGCACATAGTTCGCGCCGCCCAGCTTGTGGGTGGCGTCCATGCAGGTCTTCACCGTGGCCGCCGAAAAGGCGAAAATGTCGGGGTCGGGATTGGTCGCCGCCCCGGCCATGTAGCGGCGGTTGGTGAACAGGTTCGCGGTGCCCCAGAGCAGCTTGGTCTTCGATGTTTCCATCTTCCCGGCGAAGTAGTCGACGATGGCTTCGAGGTTGCGGGTGTTCTCGGCGAAATCCCGGCCCTCGGGCCGGACGTCGGCATCGTGGAAGCAGAAGAACGGCGCGCCGAGGATGTCGAACATCTCGAAGGCGGCATCGGCCTTCAGCCGGGCCAGCGCCATCGCATCGCCCGCCTCGAACCAGGGCCGCTCGAAGGTCTGTCCCCCGAACGGATCGCCGCCCTGATAGGCAAAGCTGTGCCAGTAGGCGACGGCAAAGCGCAGGTGGTCGGCCATGCGCTTGCCCATCACCACTTCGTCGGGGTTGTAGTGGTGAAAGGCGAATTCGTTCGCGCTCTCCGGCCCTTCGTAGCGGATGGCCGGGATGCTCTTGAAATAATCGGTCATGATCTGTCCTCAGGTGCTCAGGCGTTGCACGGCGCCTTGTGCCGCGCGGAAGCGGGCGTGGGCCGCGTCGAAAGCGGCGGCGAGCCCGGCGTCGGGCTCGACCGTGCGGGCGATGGCGGGGGCGGTGGCGATCTCGGCCCCGGCGCCGGTGGCGGCCATGATCGCCAGCCGCGCGGCCCCGAAGGCGCCGCCGAAATCGCCCGAAACAGGCACCTGCACCGGCGTGCCAAGCGCGGTGGCGATGGCGCGCAGCCAGTAATCCGACCGTGAGCCGCCGCCGACCGCCAGCAGGCTGGTGATGCGGGTGCCGGTGGCGGCCAGCGCGTCGCGGCAGTCGCGGATGGCGAAGGTCACGCCCTCCAGCACGGCGCGGGTGGCGGCGGCGCGGTCGGTCGCGTGTTCCAGGCCGATGAACGCGCCACGGATGGCGGCATCGTTCAAGGGCGTCCGCTCGCCGCCCAGATAGGGCAGGAACAGGGTCTTGCCCGGCGCCTTCAGCGGCCCGAGCCCGCCGGTCAGCGCCGCGGCATCTGATCCGACAAGGCCTGCGAACCAGTTCAGCGCGTCGGTGGCGGCGAGGATCACGCCCATCTGGTGCCAGGTGTTCGGCAGCGCGTGGCAGAAGGTGTGCACCGCCGTTTCCGGTGCCGGTTGATAGCCGTCGTTGGCCGCGAACAGCACGCCCGAGGTGCCGAGGCTGACGAAGGCCTCGCCCGCGCGGACCACGCCGACGCCAACGCCCGAGGCCGCATTGTCGCCGCCGCCGCCCGCCACGATCACATCGCGGCGCAGGCCCCAGCGGGTGGCAAGCTGCGGCCGGATCACGCCCGAAACCTCGGACCCCTCGACCAGTCGCGGCATCTGATCACGCGACAGTTCCGTCGCGGCCAGCAGCGCATCCGACCAGTCGCGCGCCCCGGTATCCAGCCAACTGGTGCCCGCGGCATCCGACATTTCGGCAACGTGGTCGCCGGTCAGCCAGAGCCGCAGGTAGTCCTTCGGCAGCAGCACCTTGGCGACGCGGGCGAACAGCACCGGTTCATGGCGCTGCACCCACATCAGCTTGGGCGCCGTGAAGCCCGGAAAGACGATGTTGCCGGTGACGCGCCGAAAGATCGGGTCGCCGTCAAGCTCGGCGGCCTCTTCATGCGCGCGGGTGTCATTCCACAGGATGCAGGGCCGCAGCACCTCGTCCGAGACGTCGAGCAGCGTCGCGCCGTGCATCTGGCCCGACAGACCGATCGCCCGCACCCCGGCCAGCGAGCGTTCGGCCGCCAGCGCATCCAGCACCGACTCGGTCGCGGCGATCCAGTCGGCGGGGGATTGCTCCGACCAGCCATCGGCCGGTCGGCTGACCGCCAGCGGGGCCGAGGCCTCGGCCAGCACCGTCTGCGCCTCGTCGATCAGGATGGCCTTCAGACCCGACGTGCCCAGATCGAGGCCAAGGAACATCACGCCACCTGTTCGGGCATCTTGCCGAGGATGATCATGCCCAGCAGGTCGTCCTCGGAGACGTCGGCGCATTTCACGATCCCGACGACCTGACCGTTCTTCATCACGCAGGCGCGGTCGCAGAGGATTTTCACCTGATGGATGTCGTGGTCGATCAGGAAGATGCCCAGGCCCTGGCGCTTCAACTCCTTGATGAGTTCGGCGACCATCTGGGTTTCATGCGGCCCGAGCGCCGCGGTCGGCTCGTCCATGATCAGGATCTTGGCGTTGAAGTAGACCGCCCGCGCGATGGCGACCGACTGCCGCTGCCCGCCCGAAAGCGCCGAGACCGGGGCTTTGAACTTGCGGAAGTTCGGGTTGAGCCGCGCGATGATCTTGCGCGTCTCCGCCTCCATCTGCGCATCGTCGACGAAGCCCAGCGGCGTCACCAACTCGCGCCCCAGGAACAGGTTCGACCCGGCATCGAGGTTATCGGCCAGCGCAAGCGTCTGGTAGATCGTCTCGATGTTGTACTTGCGGGCGTCGCGCGGGTTGTTGATGATCGCTTTTTCACCGTTGATGAATATCTCGCCGGAGTCGCGCTGATAAGCGCCGGAAAGCATCTTCATCAGGCAGGATTTGCCGGCGCCGTTGTGACCAAGAACGCCCACCACTTCGCCCGGATAAAGGTCGAGGCTAACATGGTCCACCGCCTTGATGCCGCCAAAAGCGATGGACATGTCGCGCAGTTCGACAAGAGGCGTGCTCATTTCAGGGCTCCCGTACGCTTGCGATAGAGGGTGTCGACGAAGACCGCCAGCACAAGGACGGCCCCCACCACCATGTTCTGGAACGGCGAGTCGACGCCGACCATTGCCATGCCCGATTGCAGCGACTGCATGATCAGCGCGCCGAGGATGGCGCCATAGATCGTGCCGACGCCGCCCGACAATGCGGTTCCGCCGATGACCGCCGCCGCGATGGTGCGCAACTCGTCCAGCGTGCCGATGTCATTGGTGTGGTAGGTCTGGCGCGCCGAGGCGACCACGGCGGAAAGCCCGGCCAGCATCCCCATCAGGGCGAAGACCTTCACCGTCAGCAGCCGGGTGTTGATGCCCGACAGCGAGGCCGCGTCGGGGTTGCCACCGGCCGCGAAGATGTAGCGGCCAAAGCGGGTCTTGGCGGCAACGATCGTCATGGCGATGGCCACCGCGATCAGCAGGAAGACCGAGATCGGCAGACCGTAAACGTCATGATACCCGTCCGGCATTGTCTGGCCAATGGCGTCGAAGCGCCGCTTGAGCACCGCCTCCGGCACGTCGTAGGAGTTCAGCGTCCAGACGAAACCGAGGATCACCACGATGGCGATGGCGACGATCGTCGCTTCGGCCCACATCGGCTTGACCGGGAATTCATGTTTGATCCGGCCGCGACGGCCCTGGAGCAGGCCGTAGACGGTGGCGGCGCAGGCGATCAGCCCGAACGCCCAGGACAGCGGCGCACCGAGGGTGCCGTTGATGCCGCCGAACAGTTGGAAATTCTCGTCGAGCGGGCCAAGCGTCTGACCGCTGGTGAAGTACCAGGCCACGTTGCGCCACACCAGCAGGCCGCCCAGAGTCACGATGAACGAAGGCACCGACAGGTAACCGATCAACCAGCCGTTGAAGGCGCCGACAAGCGCGCCGACGAGCAGCCCGGCCACAATTGCGACCGGCGCGATCAGCGGGCTGCCCAGCGCGATGCCGAGATCGGGCATGAACTGCACCTGAACAAGGCCCATCACCGCCGAGCACAGGCACAAGAGCGAGCCAACCGACAGGTCGATGTCGCGCAGCACGATCACGAAGACCATGCCCGTTGCCATGATCGCGACCGAGACGGTCTGGATCGTCAGGTTGAAGATGTTGCGCGGCGTCAGGAACAAGCCGCCGGTAAAGATATGGAACCCGATCGTCAGAACGACAAAGGCGACCACCATGCCCAGCAGGCGGGTGTCGAGTTCCAATGTGTCGATGAAGCTCTTCTTCCCGGCGGAGGCCGGAACATTTGCCGATGCGGTCATTGCGGTGATCCCGAGGATTAGGCCACGCCGCCCCGGCCATCTGGGCCCGGAGGCCCCGGCTTGCGCCGGGGCGACGTGGGAGGGTCAGTGGTTAGCCGTGCTTACTTGCAAGCGGCCGGAGCGTCTTGCTTCACGCCTTGGCAGGCTTCGGCTTTCGTGATCCAGCCAGCCTTGATCACCACGTCGAGGTTGGCCTTGGTGACCGCGATCGGCTTCAGCAGAAGCGAGTTGACGGTATTGCCGCCCGGGGTCTTGAACGGAGCTTCGCCCTTGACCTTGGCGTTCGGGTCTTTCGCCAGCATCGCGGCGATTTCACCGGCGTTCTTGCCAAGCTCACGCGAGTCTTTCCAGACCGAAACGGTCTGCGTGCCAAGCGCGATACGGTTCAGCGCGGCCTTGTCGCCATCCTGGCCGGAGAGCGGAACCACCATTCCCTGTGCCGCGAGCGCTGCCTGCGCGCCACCGGCAGTGCCGTCGTTCGAGGCCACAACGGCGTCAACCTTGTTGTTGTTGGCCGTCAGGATCTGCTCCATGTTCTTCTGCGCGTTGGCGGGCAGCCAGCCATCGGTGTATTGCTCGCCGACAACCTTGATGTCGCCCTTGTCGATCGCAGCCTTCAGCACTTCCATCTGGCCCGAGTGCAGGAAGTCCGAGTTCGGGTCGGTCGCCGAGCCTTTGATGAAGACGTAGTTGCCCTTCGGCGCAGCCTTGAACACGGCGGCAGCCTGCATCCGGCCGACTTCGATGTTGTCGAAGGTCAGGTAGAACGCAGCCGGGTCTTCGATCAGGCGGTCGTAGGCGATGACCGGGATGCCCGCGTCATGCGCGGCCTTCATCGCCGGGGCGATGGCCTTGGTGTCCTGAGCGAGGATGATCAGCACCTTGGCGCCTAGCGTGATCAGGCTTTCCACGTCTGTGATCTGCTTGGCCGACGACGACTGCGCGTCGGTCGAGATGTAGCTGTCGCCCGCCGCCTTCAGCGCCGCCTTGATCGCGGCTTCGTCGGTTTTCCAGCGCTCTTCCTGGAAGTTCGACCAGCTGACGCCAACGACGGCCGCATTGGCCACCATCGGCAGGGCAAGGCCGGCCGCAAGTGCGACGGCCGTCATGAAGTTCTTACGCATATTGATCCTCCCATTGGATGCGGCCAGCGAAGGGCCGGTCCGACGGATTCGTCGGCACGGCACGAAAATGACGCCAATAAATTTAGTTGTCAAAATAAAAATGATGGAAGAATGTCATGCACATGGCGAAGCGCCAAAGAATGCGCCGCAGCGCAGAAAATATGTGGCCAAATCACATTCCGTTGATGTGTCTTTTATTCGGGAGCCGAAGTAATGCCACGGGTAGGCACCGTGACCGAACGGGATCGCACGACCGCGCCGAAAGGCTGCGGGCCGCTGATCCCGCCACTGTCGGAAACACTGCGGCCATTGCGCCAGCAGGTGTTCGAGCGGGTGCGCGCCGCCGGGCTGATCGCGCGTGTTCAGGTGGCAAAAGACCTTGGCGTCAGTCCGGCCTCGGTGACCACGACAACCTCCGAACTGATCGAGGCCGGGCTGATCGAAGAGGTCTCTGCCCCGCGCGACCCCGAAACCGGGCGCGGCCGTCCGGCGGTCGCGCTGGGTGTGCGGGCGGCGGCGCATCACGTCGCGGGGATGCGATTGTCCGACCGTGAACATACCGCGGTCGTGGTCGATTTCGCGGGCCGGATGATCGCCAGCGACTCGGTGCCGCGGCGACCCGGCGCGATGGACCTGAAAACGCTGCTCGACGCCAGCGAGGCGCTGTTGGATCGGGTCTGCGCCAAGGCCGACATTCCGCGCGGCCAGTTGAGCGCGGTGGGCCTTGGCGTGCCGGGTTTTGTCGACCGGGCGGGCGGGCTGGTGCTGTGGTCGCCGGTGCTGACCGAACGCGCAACCCCGCTGGCCGCCGCCGCCACGGCCCGGTTCGGACTGCCGGTGCATGTCGACAACGACGCGAACCTGGTGACGCTGGCCGAACTTTGGTTCGGCGCCGGGCGCAGTTTGTCGGATTTCGCCGTGGTGACCATCGAGCATGGCGTGGGCATGGGACTGGTGCTGAACCACCGCATCTATCGCGGCGCGCAGGGGCTGGGGATGGAACTGGGCCACACCAAGGTGCAACTGGACGGCGCGTTGTGCCGCTGCGGCCAGCGCGGCTGTCTGGAAGCCTACATCGCCGACTATGCGCTGGCGCGCGAGGCGACCACGGCGCTGAACCGGACCCACAAGGAAAGCCAGTCGATCGGGGTGTTGCTGGAAAGCCTGTATGACCACGCCAAGGCGGGCAATACCGCCGCGCGGTCGATCTTTCGCCGGGCGGGGCGGTATCTGGCGGTCGGACTCGCCAATGTGGTGAACCTTTTTGACCCCGAGTTGATCATCCTGTCGGGCGAGCGGATGCGATATGACTACCTTTACGCCGCCGATACCCTGGCCGAGATGGAGGCGTTGATGCTGAACACCGGGCGCCCGGCGCCAAGGATCGAGATCCATGCCTGGGGTGACCTGCTCTGGGCGCATGGGGCGGCCGCGCTTGCCTTGTCTGCGGTGACCGATGGTCTGCTGGTGCCGGTGCGGGAGATCGCCGCGCAATGAGAGGGCTGGCTGTTCTTGCGTGCCTCGCGGCCACGCCCGCGCTGGCTGATCCGCATTTCATCGACCGCGCGCAGGCTTTGCCGGTGAGCCAGGTCTATTCCGGCGGGTGGGAGCATTTCGTGGGCGGCGGCGTCGCCGTGATCGACTGCATGCACTCCGGCTACCCCTCGGTCTTCGCCGCCGGCGGGTCGGGGCCGTCGCGGCTGTTGATCAACACCACCGCCGGGCCGGGCGCGCCGATCACCTTCAAGGTCGCCGACGGTTTTCCGGTCTTGACCGACGTCACCGGCGCCTACCCCATCGACATCGACGGCGACGGCTGGGCGGACCTGTTCGTGATGCGGGTCGGCGGCAACGTCATCCTGAAGGGCGGCCCGCAGTGCAGCTTTACCGATGTCACGAAAGACTGGGGCCTGGACCCCGGTGACAAATGGACGACCGCGTTTTCGGCAACCTGGGAGACCGGGCAGACCTGGCCCACCATCGCGATCGGCAACTACGTCGACCGCAAGAACCCCAACGGGCCGTTCTTCGCCTGCGATACCGATTTCCTGGTGCGCCCCGAGGGCCGCAAGTTCGCCGCGCCGATTCCGTTAACACCCAGTTTCTGCACGCTTTCCATGCTGATCTCCGACTGGCGGCGCAACGGCGAGCGGGATCTGCGCGTCGCCAACGACCGGCAATACTACGTCAAGGGCGGGTATGAGCAGATGTGGCACCTGAACCCGCTGCGGCAATTCACCGAAGCCGAGGGGTGGCAGCAAGTCTCGCTCTGGGGCATGGGGATCGCCAGCGCGGACCTGTCGGGCACGGGTTACCCCGATGTGATGACCACCTCGATGGGCGACCAGCTTTTGCAGATCAACACCAAAGGCTCGCTGGCCGCGGCGCCCTATTCGATCGGCACCTATGCCCAGCGCCCGTTCAAGGGCGACGACGGCCGCCCCTCGACCGGCTGGCACGCGGAATTTGCCGATGTGGACAACGCCGGGCGGATGGACCTGTTCATCGCCAAGGGCAACGTCGATCAGATGCCAACAAACGCCTCGAAAGACCCCAACGACCTGTTGATGCAGCAGGCGGATGGCACCTTCGTTGAAAAGGCCGACGTGGCGGGGGTTGCCACCACGGAACGATCCCGCGGGGCGGCGCTGGTGGACCTGAACAATGACGGGCTGCTGGATCTGGTGGTGATCAACCGCCGGGCGCAGATGGAGGTCTGGCAGAACGCGACGCCGGGCGCCAACCACTGGCTGGAGGTGCAGCCGCGCATGGATCAGGGCGGCAATGCCTATGCGGTGGGCGCATGGGTCGAGGTGAAAAGCGGGGGCCGGATGCAGGATCAGGAAATCACCGTGGGCGGCGGCCATGCCTCGGGTCACCTCACGCCGATCCACTTCGGATTGGGGTCGGCGGACAGCGCCGAGGTGCGGGTGATCTGGCCGGATGGCACGGCCTCGGACTGGACGACGGTTCCGGTGGATCAGAAGGCCAGCCTGCGGGCCGATGACAAAAGGTTAACGGTGGCGCCGCTGTTCTGATGGGAACGGGGCGCAAGCCGTTGAAGAGGCTGGAAAATCGGGGCACCGAAAAAGCACCGATTTTGCACCGAAAACACACCGACGTTGAACAGATTTCGTCCGCCGGTCAGTGATCGACGGGCAGCCCGCTGGGCACGCTGTCGGGCACGCCAAGGCGGCCCTTCAGCGCAGCCGGGTCTTTCAGCGCCTCGAGGAAGGCGTAGATCGCGTTCACATCGTCATCCGACAGCGTGACCGGCGGCGTCGTGACGGCGGCGAGGATCGCCTTGCGCTCGGCCGGGTCGTTCCAGACCGCCCAATCGGGCTTGGCGGGCGTGTATCCGGCGGGGAAGATCGCCTGCGGCGAGTAGGTCGCGGCACCGGCGACCGGGTCGGCGTGGTAGCGGATGAACGCGCGCAGGTCGGTATGGGCGCCGTCATGGCCCCAGGGCCCGGTTTCGGTGACGTTGCGCAGGGACGGCGTGCGGAAGGCATAGATGTCGGCCGGGTTGTTGGACACACGGTAGCGGCCGAGGTCGCGTTCGTTCGTCTCGAACCGTTCCGTCTTGCCGGGGCCAAGCTGCGGCTCGCCCATCGCGTGAAAGCCGTTGTCGGTCTGGAACGGGCCGCTGTGGCAGGTGCTGCAACCGGCGCGACCGTAGAACAGGTCCATCCCGGTCTTCGCCTCGGGCGGCAGATCGGCCTGACGGCGCAGATAAGCGTCAAACGGGCTGGTGTCGGACCGCCATTCGAAGGCGACGAAGGCCGCGATGGCGTTCGAGATGTCGGTGAAGGCGATCGGACGGCCCGCGGCGATGTCGGGGTAGACACGCACGAACATCGCCTGATAGGCGGGAATCGCGCTGATGCGGGTGGCGATCGCTTCCCACGCGCCGCCGGGGCCGGTGATCTGGCCCTCGCGCACGAGCTTGGAAATGTCGTTCTCGGCGGCGTTGCCCGACATCTCGTCCTGCGCGAGCACCGGGAACATCGCCTGCGCCGACAGCACAGAGACGAAGCCGCGCACCATCTCATCTTCCATCGGGGTGCGCAGGCCGGAGGGGCGGCTGGGGTCGGTCTCGATTCGGCCATCGTGGAACATCACGGTGAAGGACTTGGCACCAAGGTTGAAAAGGGCGGGCGCGTTGCGGCCGATCCGCTGTTCGGGCACGTCGTTCGGGTCGGGGTGGCGCTGCGGCCCGAGGTCGATGCCGCCCTCGCCGATGTCGAGCGAGACGCCATCGGAGGTGCCGAATTTCGGATTGTGGCAGGTGTCGCAGGCGATGTTGCGGTTGCCCGACAGCTCGCGGTCATAGAAAAGCAACTGGCCCAGCTTGGCCTCCTCAAGGTTGACGGCGGTGTAATCGGCATCGGTCACCGGCCGGGGCACGTCGGCCAGCGCGGGTGCGGTGAAAAGGGCCGCCGCAGCCACCGAAGCGAGCATGGATACGCGTGTCATCTGACGTCCTCCCGTTGAAGCGCAGTCAACCACGTCGGGTCGCCGCGGGAAAGGGCAGCGGAATGATATGATCCCGTGGCGGCGCGTCGGTTGCAGCCCCCTTCGCCCCGTGCAAAAGTCGGCACGTCGGACAAGGGAGAGCGACGTGCGCGCAGAGGGCCTAGGGCAAGGGCGGTTCGGCCTCGCATCCCTCGCGCTGGCCGTGACGCTGTGCGCGGCGAGTATGGCGGAGGCCGCGACGCAGGTGGTGTTTGACGCCCCTTCGGCGGGCAAGGATCTGCTGGCCACGCTGAAATCCGCCTCGCTGCTGGTCTCGACCGAGGCGGCGGGCAATGACAGCGCGCAGGACTTGTTCGCCGCGGCGCGGGCAGATTACGGGCGGCTGGTCGGCGCGCTTTATGGCGCGGGCTATTACGGGCCGGTGGTCCACATCCTGATCGACGGGAGCGAGGCGGCGGGAATCGCCCCGCTTGACGCACCGCAGCGAATCAACGTGATCCGCGTCGAGGTGGAACCGGGCCCCGCATTCCGATTCGGCACCGCGCAGATCGCGCCGCTGGCGCCGGGCACCAAGCTGCCGGACGGGTTCCGCACCGGCGCGCCCGCCCCGAGCGGCGTGATCGAGGGCGCGGTGGGGGCCGCGATCCTGGGCTGGCGCGACGTGGGGCACGCGAAGGCGAAGACCGCCGGGCAGAAGATCGTTGCCGATCATCGCACCTCGACGCTGGATGCCGAAGTGACGATTGCGCCGGGCCCGGAGGTGACTTTGGGGCAGTTGGTCATCACCGGCACGTCACAGGTGCGGCGCGAGCGCATTCTGGCCATCGCGGGCTTTCCGACCGGCACCGTCTACTCGCCCAAGAAGGTCGAGACGGCGGCGAACCGGCTCCGGCGGACCGGCGCCTTCAGTTCCGTCGCGCTGAGCGAGGCCGACAGCCTCGGCCCCGGCAACACGCTGGACGTGACGGCGGCGGTGGTGGACCAGAAGCCGCGGCGGCTGGGGTTCGGCGCGGCAATCTCCAGTTCCGAAGGGGCGAGCCTGACCACCTACTGGCTGCACCGCAACCTGCTGGGCGGAGCCGAGCAGTTCCGTATCGACGGCGAGGTGGACGGCATCGGCGCGCAGACCGGCGGGCGCAGCTACAAGCTGTCGGCCCGGCTCGATCGGCCCGCGACCTTCAACGCGGATACCTCGTTCTACGTGCTGGGGCTGATCCAGCGGCAGAACCTGACGGACTATGACGCTACCACGCTGACGCTGGGCACCGGGTTGAAGCGGATCGTGAATGACCATCTGACGCTGCGCTATGGCGTCGGCTTCGACAGCGAGCGGGTGACCGATACCACGGGCGTGACCGCCTACCGCGACGTGACGCTGCCGCTGGGCGCGACCTGGGACAACCGCGATCTGGAGCTGGATGCCCATCGCGGCGCCTATGTCGATCTTGCGCTGATGCCGTTCGTCGGGTTCGGCGGCACCGGGACCGGCGCGCAACTGACGTTTGACGCGCGCGGCTATCGGTCGGTGGGGCAAAGCGTGGTGCTGGCGGCGCGGTTCCAGGTGGGGGCGATCCTCGGCGCTTCGCTGGCCTCGACCCCGCGCGACTATCTGTTCTACTCGGGCGGCGGCGGCACGGTGCGGGGGCAACCCTATCAGTCGCTGGGCGTCTATGCGCTGAGCCCGACGCAGCGCAGCGGCGGGCGGGCTTTCCTGGGCCTGTCGGGCGAGGTCAGGACGCATGTGACGAAGTCGATCGGCCTCGTCGCCTTCTACGACGCGGGCTACGTTGGCGCCGACAGCTTCGGCGCGGGCGCCTGGCAGGCGGGCGCCGGGCTGGGGCTGCGCTATGACACCGGGATCGGGCCGATCCGGCTGGATGTGGCGGTGCCGGTCAGCGGCAACACCGGCAAGGGCGTGCAACTTTACCTTGGCATCGGGCAGGCGTTCTGATGCGGTGGCTGGCGCTTCTTTTGTGGCTGATCCCCGCACTGGCGGGAGCGCAGGACAAGGGGTTCCTGGCCTCGACGCTGGAACAGAGCCTGTCCGGGCCGGGCCGGGTGGTGACGGTCACCGGCTTTGCGGGGGCGCTGTCGTCAAAGGCGACGATGACCGAACTGACGGTGGCGGATAGCGCGGGGGTCTGGATGACGCTGCGCGGCGTGGTGCTGGACTGGAACCGGGCCGCGCTGCTGTCGGGCCGGGTCGAGGTGACGACGCTGACGGCGGATGAGATCATCGTGACGCGGCCGCCGCTTGCGGCGCCCACGGCTGCGCCTTCCGCCGAGGCGGGCGGGTTCAGCCTGCCCGATTTGCCGGTTTCGGTCAGCATCGGCAAGATCGCCGCGACGCGGGTGGAACTTGGCGCGCCGTTGCTGGGCACGGCGGCCGTGGTGACGGTGTCCGGCGCGCTGCAACTGGCGGGGGGCGAGGGCAAGGCAACGCTGGACATTCACCGCATCGACGGCACGCGCGGCGCCTTTGCGCTGGACGCGAGTTACGCCAACGCGACGCGGCAACTGGCGCTGACCCTGACCACCGACGAGGCGGCGCAGGGGCTGCTGACCACGATGATCGGCCTGCCCGGCGCCCCGGCGCTGAGTCTGAGCATTCAGGGCACCGGCCCGATCGACGCTTACGGCGCCGATATCCGGCTGGCGACCGACGGGCAGGACCGGCTGACCGGCAACGTGACGCTGGCGACCGCGGCGGCGGCGGCGGGCGCTGTTCCCACGCGGACGTTCACCGCCACCCTTGCGGGCGACATCGCGCCGCTGTTCGCGCCGGAGTATGCGACGTTCTTCGGCCCGAACATCAGCCTGAACCTGGCCGGGGTGAGGCAGCCGGATGGCGCCGTCACGCTCAGCGCGCTGCGTCTGGTCGCGCAGGCGATCGACATAACCGGCACAGTCCGCGTGGGCGCGGATGGGCTGCCCGACCTGCTGGACCTGAGCGGCCGGATCGGGGCGGCGGACGGCGCGCCGGTGCTGCTGCCGCTGCCGGGGGCGCAGACCAGGCTGAACAGTGCCGACCTTCGGCTGACCTTTGACCGGGCGAAGGGCGATGGCTGGCAGGGCAACGTCGCGATTGTCGCGCTGAACCGGCCCGACCTGACGGCGCAGACCCTGACGCTGTCGGGCACGGGGCACATCGCGCGACAGGCGGGCGGTGGCGCGGTGGACGGAACGCTGGATTTCGCCGGGCAGGGTGTGGTTCTGGCCGATGCCGCACTGGCGCAGGCGTTGGGCGATGCGGTGCAGGGCCGCGTGCGCTTCGGCTGGCAGACAAATTCCCCGCTGACCCTGCCCGAGGTCACGCTGACCGGCGCGGGTTACGGGCTGACCGCCAGCGGACAGGTGGACGGGCTGGACAAGGCGCTGACCGTGACCGGGTCGGCCCAGATGACGGCGGACGACCTGTCGCGGCTGTCGGCGCTGGCGGGACGCAGCCTTGGCGGCGCGGGGTCGGTCACGGTCAAGGGTAGCGCGGCGGTGCTGGCGGGCAGCTTTGATCTGGATGCGACGGTGACGGGGCAGGACTTGCGCGCCGGTCAGCCGGAACTCGATTCGCTGCTGCGCGGCGCCAGCACGGTGCACCTGTCGGCCGCGCGTGACGAAACCGGCACCACGCTGCGCACGCTGTCGGTGACGGCCGCGACACTGACGGCGACGGCTTCGGGCCATGTGGCCAGTGACGCGGCCGATGTGAACGCCACTCTCGATTTCACCGACCTGTCGGCGCTGGGCGGGAGATACGCGGGCGGGTTGAACGCCGATCTGCATTACACGCTGGCCGCCGGAAATGGCACGCTGACGCTGACCGGCACCGGGCGCGATCTTGCCATCGGGCAGCCAGAGACCGACCGGCTGTTGCACGGGCAGACCAAGCTCGACGTGAAAGCCTCGCGCATCGGCGGAAAGACCAGGATCGACAGTTTCACGCTGACCAACCCGCAGCTTGACGCGAAGGCGACGGCCAACCTGTCGGGCGCAGCACGGCGCATCGACCTGTCGGCGAAACTGGCCAACCTTGCGCTGATTGCGCCGGGCTTTCCGGGGGCGCTGACGGTCGGCGGGTCGGTGACCGAGGCGGATGCGGGCTACAGCCTCGACCTGAAGGCGACCGGGCCGGGCGGGCTGTCGGCCGCGCTGGGCGGGTCGCTGGCGGCGGATTTCAGGACGGTAGACCTTGCGGCGAAGGGCAGCGTCGAATCCGGTATCGTCAACGGGCTGATCGAGCCGCGATCCATCCGCGGGCCCGCGCGGTTCGACCTGCGGCTGAAGGGCGCGCCCGCGCTGTCGGCGCTGTCGGGAACGGTCACGCTCGGCCCGGCACGGCTGGCGGCGCCGACGCTGGGGCTGTCGGCCGATCCGGTGACGGCGACGGTCACGCTGGCGGGCGGGCGGGCGAAGCTGACGGCCAAGGCCACGGTCGGCGGCGGCACGGTGACGGTGGACGGGCCGGTCGCGCTGACGGCGCCATTCCCGGCCAACCTGACGGTGGCGCTGAGCAACGTGGGGCTGAAGAACCCCGACCTTTTCACCACCCGGCTCAGCGGCAACCTGACGCTGGACGGGCCGCTGACCGGTGGCGCCGCGATCGCGGGCAGGTTGCGGATGGGTCAGACCGAGCTGCGCGTGCCCTCCACCGGGCTGGGCGGTGACGCGATGATCGCCGACCTTGGCCACATCGGCGCCTCGGCCGAGGTGCAGGCCACACGGGCGCGCGCCGGGCTGGTGGCCTCGACCGTCACGGCGGGGCAGAGCCGGGCGATTCCCTACGGCCTGGACCTGACCATCTCTGCGCCCAATCAGGTTTTCATCCGCGGTCGTGGACTGGATGCCGAACTGGGCGGCACGGTGGTGCTGGGCGGCACCACCGCCAACGTGATCCCCAGCGGCGGGTTCGATCTGCTGCGCGGGCGGCTGGACATTCTGGGCAAGCGGTTCGATCTGAGCCAGGCCAGCCTGCGGCTGGAGGGGCGGTTCGTGCCCTATGTGCAGATCGCGGCATCGTCGCTGAACGACGGCGTGACCTCGACCATCACCATCGAGGGCGAGGCGACGGACCCGAAGATCACCTTCTCTTCCTCGCCGCCGCTGCCGCAGGAGGAGGTTCTGTCGCAACTGCTGTTTGGCCACGGCCTGGCGAAGATCTCGCCGTTTCAGGCGGCGCAGCTTGCCTCGGCCGTAGCGACGCTGGCCGGGAAGGGCGGCGAGGGGATCGTCGGCAAGCTGCGACAGGGCTTCGGGCTGGACAACCTCGACGTGACCACCGACGCGACCGGGGGTGCCGCAGTGAAAGCGGGCAAATACCTGTCCAAGCGCATCTATTCCGAGGTCACGTTGGGCAGCGACGGCAAGACCGTCGTGGACCTGAACCTGACCGTGACGAAATCTGTGACGGCAAGGGGCAGCGCGTCATCGGACGGCACGACCAGCCTCGGCATCTACTACGACCGCGACTATTAGGGCGAATTCTGGTTCAACATGAACGCGAGTCGCTTCAGGGGCCTTCGTGGCGCTCAAGCTCCGCGTTGAGCGCGGCGCCGAGCAGGATCACGTAGGCGCTGATGTAGAACCACATCAACAGCGCGACAACGGCCCCGATAGAGCCGTAGACGCGGTTGTAGCTGGAAAAATTCGCGATGTAGTAGGAAAAGCCGACCGATGCCGCGGCCCAGAGCGCAACCGCCAGCAAGAGGCCGGGCGAAATCCAGGGCGAGCGGGGCCCGCTGCGGTTCGGGCCGTAGCGGTAGGCAAGCCCGACCCCGAACAGGACGACGGCGAGCGAGATCACCCATTTGGCGATGCCGACCGCGAGCGTGAAGAACGGCCCCAGCGGAACCACCGCCAGCAGAATCGGCACGATGATGGTCGCCGCCAGGGCGACGAGGGCAACGCCGACCAGGATCAGCGTCAGCAGGATCGAGGCGAGGATGTGCCCGACACCGCCCCGGTCATCGGCCCGGTGTGTGGCGTTCAACCCCTCCATCAGCGCGGCCACGCCCGCACGCGCCGACCAGAGCGCGGCCAGCGTCGAGATCACCGAGGCCCAGCCCAATGTCGAGACATTGGCCGCGATCAGCGCGCGGACCTGCGCGATGAGAATGTCGAAGGCCTCGGCCGGGATGAAATCGGCCAACTCCTGGACCTGACCAAGGATGATCTGCGGATCGGCGAAATAGCTGAACAGCGCGATCACGGCGGCGACGGCGGGAAAGATCGCCAACATGGAAAAGAACGCCACGCCGGCCGCGATGAGGCCAAGCTTGCTGTCGGCCACGATCCGGACGACGCCCCGCACGGTTGAGAAAAGGAACGTCAATGCGCGCAGCGATCAAGCTCCCTCGGATCGGGTCGAAGGGCAGCTTAGGCCGACCAGAGCCGAAGCGATAGGGCAAGAAGAGGGGCGCCCGCCGTCGGTTCCTCCAGATCGCCGTCGACGGCGCCGCGGGTGGACGCTCTGTCGGTGACCGGCGGGCCGACGGGATATCTTCCGCGGACGCGCCGCAAAGTCGGCGCACCGCGCTATTCGGCGAGGTTCTGGATCTCGAGATAGCCGGACAGCTTTCCGACCCATTGCCTCGATTGGCGCAGCACGTTCTTGCCGTCGAACCAGTATTCGTTGGTGAACGTGTCGTTTCCGCCGGTGCAGGATTCGGTGTAGTGCCGCGTGTTGTAGCTCAGTTGCACCACGTCGATGCTGGCAGGCCCCGCGTCCGCCATGATGCAGCGGAACACCACCGGCGTCGTCTGGTCGAGACCGTCGAGGTAATAATGCGTCCGCGCCACGGCCCCGGACCCGGCCCGGATATCGGCCACCGTCGGCAGCGAGGCTGACATCAGATCGCCGGGAAGGCCGCGCGTTGCCGTGACCAGTCCGTTCCGCAGGCTGATGGTCGTGTGATCGGTGGTGGACCAGGTGACCACGTCGCGGTTCGTGCCGTAGACACCAAGGTAGCCTTGCGTGCCGAGCTTCGGCACCTTGACAAGCAGGATGGGCACACCCACCGCGCGCAGTTGCGCGCGCGTGATTTCGGGGGCTGGCGCCGCCTTGTTGCGCGGTGAAAAGATCGATTTCACCACCCCCGCGATCTGCCTGCTGGACCCGACGCCCGGATCGTTGCCGCATCCGGACAGGAACGAGGCCGCCACGACCAGACCAGCCGCCAGAAACTTGGCGTGTCTCATCGGAACACCCTCCCCCATTGATCGTAGAGATCGCCCGACTGATAGGCCCGCACGACATCGTAGAGCCGCCCATCGACGCTGACCATCGCGCCGCCGTCCCGCTGGATCGGTCGCAGGGTGATGCCCGCCGAATCCTGCGTCGGTGTTCCGAGAACCCAGTTCAGCGGAATGCTGATGAAGATGCCCTTGTCGAACGACCCTTCGCCGAAACGCGCCGCCGAAACGTTGGTCTTGGTGGCGAAACCCCCGACCCGCCATCCGTTGGGCAATTCACGGCTGACGGTCAGCGTTGCCCCGACATCGCCGGCAAGGTAGCGCCCGGCGTCAACGCGGGCCATGTAGCCGCTGTTGAACTTGTAATAGGCCGACACGAAGCCAGTCGTGACCCCGTAGTGAAGGAAGCCGAACCCGCCGTTATAGTCGCGCTGGCGGACGTAATCGAGTTCGGCCCCGAGCGCGAAGCGGCTGTTCGGCCGCTGCCAGAGCACTTCGCCCGAAACACCGCCGAACATCTGTTCCAGATACCCGACCGTAACCCGACCGAAAAGGTTCGGGCCGGGGCGCGAGTACCAGGCGCCGGTCAGCGTCTCGATCTGCGGGCCGGACGACTTGTCGTAAAGGTAGGCGTTGGTTCGGACGTGGGGCAGAACGGAGTTCGACACGCGAGTCGACGTGTTCAGGTTGCCGAATGCCTTCTGGGTGACCGACCCCGAGAGGAACACCCCCGGCACGATGGTATAGGTTCCCGAAAGCCGTAGCCCGACATCAGCCCGCAGGGGATTATCAGGGTCGAACAGGCTGATGCGCGTGTAGGGCGCCAGCGACCAGGTCAGGCGCGGATAGAGCTTGTCGCCCCGGATGGCGCCCGCGGGAAGCGGCCCGGCATCCGTCAAGCGCGTATAGGCGCGCAGCGATGCGTCGCCATTCGGGGCAAACTCGCGGTTCTCGATCTCGGTCCGGCTGATGACCACGGCCGAGATCGGGATGCCGTCGACGACGGGCACGATCCGGAACGTTTCGACCGACGCCGGCATGGTCTGCGTCAGCACACGTGCCGCGCGCCCGATCGCCTGCGCACCCGAGTCGTATGTGGTGTTGATGATCCGCAGCTCGGCCGTGTCGGCCGTCACGGACAGCGCCTCAAGCGTCAGCCCATCGACGGCGAGCTGCTTTGCGACGTTGTCGCGCAGGATCGCCAACGCATCGGGCTGGCTCGTCCAGGACGTCGACCAGGCGTCCGGATTGGACGTGATCGAGGGCCGCACCAAGACCGGCACCGGCCCCGGCCCCATCAGGCTCCCGGTCGGGCGCACCTTGGGATCGAGCGTGATCTGCAGGCTGAACCCGAGCTTCGAGCCGTAGAGTTCATAGAGGCCGACGCGAACGCTGTTGTTCACGTCATATTCGATGCCCGCGTTCCAAGGGATACGGCGGTCAAACAGCCCCTTCTTCACTTCCTGGGTGTAGCCGTCCGACGAGTATTCCGCCTTGAACCGCAACCGGTCGGTAATCTGCCACTCGACCCCGCCGAAGGGGGCCACCGGGCCACGGAACCATTGCTTCAGCGACGGGGTGCCGCCAACTCCGAAGTTGGCCGACGGGCGCTTGCCAAACGTGTCCCCGATCGAGCCGTAACTGCCGTAGCGCCCCCAGCCCAGACCCAGGGTGAACTTGAGCTGCGGGGTCAGATGCTTCGTGGCGACCAGGTATTCACCGGACATGAAATCCGTCCCGATGAAGTCCTGCAAACCGACGAGCACGGCCGGAAGATAGCGGCCCTCGCTGAGGATCTGGTAGCGCAGGTCGAAACTGCGATCGTAGTAGGTATCCTTCGAAACCGCCAACCAGTCGCGAAGAGAGGAGTAGCGAAAGCTGCCCGACAGGCGCGGCGAGATCTGGAACGACAGTGTTGTCCGCGTGATCCCGGCAAAGCTCGACACGCTCGTCGAAAGATCGCCGTCGCTCTGCACTTCGGCCGTGGGCATGTCGATCAGGCCGGTCACGCCCATGAAATTCAGCGAGGGCTGCGGCACAAAGTCATCGGCCGCCGCCACACCCGCCAAAGCCGCCGCCAATGACGACAGCGCAAGCACTTTTCCGATCGGACGCGTCATTCGTTGGCCAGGACGCATGTCCACCCCTCGTTTTTTTTCGACCTTAGGGGGGTGACCGGCGCAGGACAACAGGATTGCAGGCCGGACAATCCGCCGCAGCGGAGTGTGGCGCGGGGGCAACCTTCGCGGCCGACACGGTTCAGAACGTCTTAACGCCTCGGCGGCTATTCTGCGGGCAACGGACAGGGGATGAGATGCGGTACGCTCCCGACGATCTGATACCAACCTACGCGTTCGACCCGCCTGCCAACGGGGATCGGGCGGGATCGTCATCATCGACGGAGGTGACGATCCTTCTGGCGCTCTACAATGGCGGGCGGTTCATCGACGAGCAATTGGACAGTCTGGTGGCCCAGACGCATCCCGATTGGCGGCTGACGGTCAGCGATGACGGCTCGCATGATGATGGGCCGGAACGTGTGCGGCGCTGGGCGGCGCGCCATCCCGATCGCCGGGTCCGGATGCTTTCAGGCCCGGGTGGCGGTTTCGCGCGGAACTTCCTGCACCTGCTTGCCTCGGTCGGGCCCGGCGCCCGATTCGTTTCTTTCGCGGATCAGGACGATGTCTGGCTGCCGGGCAAGCTGGCCCGCGCGCTCGACGCATTGTCGCGGGTGCCGGAGCGTGAACCGGCCTTGTATTGCGCGCGCACCTGGATCTGCGACGCCCGGCTCGGCGATCTGCATCGGTCGGAGCACTGGCCCCTGCCGCCGTCATTTCGCAACGCGCTGGTGCAGAACATCGCCGCGGGAAACACGATCGTGGTGAACCGGGCCGCGCTGCGGCTGTTGCAGGCCGCGGCGCGGCGGGTGGAGGATGTGGCGGCACATGACTGGTGGGCCTACCAGATCGTCACCGGCGCGGGCGGCACGGTGATCCACGATCCCGCGCCAAGCGTGCTCTACCGCCAGCACGACGCGAACGTGATCGGGGCAAATCGGGGAATGCGGGCGCATCTGCGGCGCTACTGGATCGTCGTGCGCGGGCATCTGCGGCGCTGGAATGACCTCAACATTGCGGCGCTGCTGCGCGCGGCCCCCTACCTGACGCCCGAGAACCGGGCGCTGGTCGAGGCTTTCGCGGCCGCGCGGGCATCGTCGCCAAGCCGCCGTCCGGCGCGGCTCGGGCGCCTCGGTCTGCACCGGCAAAGTCGCCTTGGCACCGGCTGTCTCTGGGTCGCGGCCGTTCTCGGGCTAGTGTGACACCAAGGCGCCACGGCTTGCAGGCCACCCGGCGCTTGCCTACTGATGGGCACCAAAGGGTTTGGCGGGCCGCATGAACATTCTCTTCGTCCATCAGAACATGCCCGGCCAGTACCGGGAAATCCTGCGCTGGCTTGCGGGCCAGGGCGAGCATCGCATCATCTTTCTGACCCAGCGCAAGGAAATCCAGGCGACCCCCGGCGTCACCATCGCGCGTTACAAGACGCATCACCGGTCCGCCAAGGATGCCTACGCCCTTTCGCGCTATTTCGAGGATTGCATGGGCGCCGGATATGGCGCGTTCCTCGCCTGCCGCACCATGCAGGACCAGGGTTTCCGCCCCGATCTGATCCTCGGCCATGTCGGCTGGGGCGAACTGACCTTCGTCAAGCAGGTCTGGCCCGACGTGCCGATCCTGGGGTATTGGGAATACTACTTCCTTTCGCAGGGCGGCTCGATCGGCTTCGATCCCGAGTTTCCGCCCTCCGAGTCCGCCGCTCAGGTCAGCCATGCCCGAAACGCGGTCAATTACCTCTGCCTGGAGGCGGTCGATCTGGGCCAGTCGCCGACCCGGTGGCAGATGGAGACCTACCCCGAGCCGTTCCGCGCCAAGAGCTATGTCTGCCATGACGGTATCCGGACCGACCAGTTGCTGCCGAACGCCGCCGCATCGCTCCGGCTTGCGCGCCTCGACCGCGACATCGGGCGAAACGACGAGGTCTTCACCTACATGGCGCGCAACATGGAACCGACGCGCGGCTTTCACGTCTTCATGCGCAGCCTGCCGCAGATTCTCGACGCCCGGCCGCAGGCGCGCGTGCTGATCATCGGCGGAAACGAGGTCTCCTATGGTCAGGAAAGCGGTGAGGCCGGGGGCTATCGCGGCCAGATGGAGCGCGAGCTGGGCGCCCGCGTCGACTGGACCCGGGTTCACTTCCTCGGGCGGCTACCCTACGCCGATTACGTGAAGGTGATCCAGATCAGCCGCTGCCACATCTACCTGACGGTGCCCTTCGTGCTGTCCTGGTCGCTGCTGGAGGCGATGTCGATGCAGGCGACGATGGTGGCCTCCGATACCGCCCCGGTGCGCGAGGTGATCACGCATGGCGAAACCGGGCTTCTGGTCGATTTCCTGTCGCCCGAGGCGCTGGCGCGGCAGGTGATCGACGTCCTGGCAAGGCCGGGCGACTATGTCGGCCTCGGCCCTGCGGCGCGGGCGCGCGTGGTGCGGGACCATGACTTCCTGACCCAGACGCGGGCCGTTCACGTCGCGCGGATGAACAGCCTCGTGCCGCGGGCGTTGGCGATCCGCAACTGAAGTGCCGCCCATGATCAGACGCTTGCCTTTTTCGGTTCGGCGTCACATCTGTCGTCCATGAGCTTCTTTGGCACCTTGTTCAGACGACGCACACCGCCGAGCCCCTCCCGGCCCGTCGGCCCGGTCGTTTTTGCGCCGCCGCGCCCGGACGCGCCACTTTACGTGATCGGCGACATTCATGGTCGGATCGATCTGCTCGACCGGCTGCTGGAACAAGTCGGGGCGGATGCGGAGGCGCTTGTCGCCGAGATGCCCGGAACCACGCCTTTTCTGGTCTTCCTTGGCGACTACATCGACCGGGGCGAAAGCAGCCGGGCCGTGCTGGAGCGTGTGCATGGTTTGCAAATGCACGGTGAAGGCCGGGTCATCTGCCTGCAAGGCAACCACGAAAAGCTGATGCTGGACTTCATCGATGCGCCTGAAAAAGGTCCACGCTGGCTGCGCAATGGCGGCCTGCAGACGCTTCTGAGCCTCGGGCTGGGTGGTGCGTTGGCCGAGGGGATGGACGCCGACGAACTTGGCGCGCTGTCACGCGATGTGCACCGCGCGCTGCCCGATGGCATTGAGGACTGGCTGCGCAGCCTGCCGCTCAGCTGGCGGAGCGGCGACGTCTGGGCGGTACACGGCGGCGCGGACCCGGCAAGACCGATGGACGAGCAGGAAAGCCGCACCCTGCTGTGGGGGCATCGCGATTTCGACACGGTGCCACGGTCCGATGGTGCCTGGGTCGTGCATGGCCACATCGTGGTGGACGCCGCCGTGGCTGCCGAGGGGCGCATTTCGGTCGATACCGGCGGGGTCTACACCGGGCACCTTACGGCCGCGCGCATCCTGCCCGGTTCGGTCAGCTTTCTGGGAACCTGAGCCTGAACGGAAGGCAAATCGGCCCCGCTCTGAACAAGGGGGCCGATCCGATCTTCTCGCAGGGACGAGGGTCCGCGTCAGCTCTGGTCGTAATACCGCGACTTGTAGACGTCGTAGCCGTATTGCCCGCCATAGCCGTAGCGTTTCATCTGACGGCTATCGACCTGGTTCAGCACCAGCCCGGCGATTGGAATCCCCAGCGACGAGAACATCTCGAGCCCCTGGCGCACCTGCGTGCGGGTCGTGGAGTCCCACTTCACCGTATAGATGACCGCATCCGCATGGCGCGCGATCACGCGGGCGTCGGGAACCACCAGCACCGGCGGCGTGTCGATTAGCACGAAGTCGTAGTGTTCGCACAACAGCGTGATCAGCGACGAGAATTTCTCGGACGCGAAGACATCGGCCGCGTTCACATTCGCCTTCGCCGCAACCAGCAGATCCACCCCGACTTCCGGCTGCATCAGATCGTGCTCGAGAATCTCGTTGTGATCATTCATCGCGCTGAGCAGGGTCACCGCGTGTTTGGTGTCGAAATACTCCGAGAAGATGCGGCGGCGCAGGTCGCCCTCGATCAGGATCACGCGCTTCCCGAGGTTCGCCATGTTCAGGGCCAACGCCAGGGTCTCGGTCGTCTTGCCTTCGCCCAGCAGCGACGAGGTGATCATCAGCACTTTTGGCGGATGGTCGATGTTCGACAGCAGGATCGAGGTGCGAAGGTTCCGCACCGCCTCGGCGATGATCGACGTCGGTTTGTCACGCAGGTAGCCCAGCGCATCCTTGCGCGAATGGCTGGGAATCACCGGGATCGACCCCAGCACCCGCAACCCGGTCGCCGCGCGCAGTTCGTCGGCGGTGCGGAAGCTGGCAAACTGAAGCTCGCGCAACAGCACGACGCCGGAGCCGATGATCAGGCCGAGGAATGTCGCGACGACGAGAAGCAGGCCTTTGCGGGGCGACGTTGCGATGGGGATCGGCACCGCAGACGAGAGTTGCACACTATTAGCAAGGGCAAGCCCGAGCTGAACGTCGGTCTGCTTCAGGCGCGCCAGAAACGAATCATAGATCGCCTGGGTCGAATCCACTTCACGTTGCAGTTCCTGCAATGTGATTAGGTCCTTGGACTGCTCGTCAATCTGATCCGACTGAACCTTCTCGGACGCAACAAGAGCAGAGATTTGTTCATCGTCACGCAGAACCGCCGTCCTTGCCCGTTGCAGCAACGCATTCGCCGCAGCGTCGAAATCAGTCCGGGTGATTGTTCCTGCCCTTAGCCGGTCCACCAGAATTGAAAACGAGGGATCGTCTGCAAATGCACCGAACGCATCAGGGTTTCCGGCCTGAATCAATGCCGCCAGATCGTCGACCCGCTTCGCTGTTACGTCGCGGTCGTTGCGCAGCCGCGACAACCGGTCGCGCAGATCCTTGATCTGAACCTGCAGGGCCGTCAGCGCGTCGGCACTGACCAATTGCGTGATGTGGTTGAAGTCGCTCAGCTTGTTCTCGGCGGCCTGCAACTGCGCTTGCAGGTCGGCAGTGCGCGCCGTCAGGAATTGGCTGGCCTGTTTGGTTGCATCAAGTTGCTGCAACTTCTGGTTATCGATGTAGAGGGCCGCGATCGTGTTCGAGATCAGGGCCGACTTGTTCGGGTCTTTCGACGTCACATCGATATCGAAGGCCATCGAGTTGGTCTCGTTCGTGACGGTCAGTTGCGACAACAGTTGATCAATGACCGCGTTCCGGATGTCGGACTGCGTCGGGGGTGGCGCCAAGGGCATCCCCAGGAGACTCTTGACACGATCTTCCGCACCTTTGACGATCAACGCGAAAGTCGTCGGTTCCAGCAGAACGTTGAACTCGGGGTCATTGATGAGTTCCAGCTTGTCAGTGACGCGCTCGAGAAGGTTTCGCGACTGAAGGACAATCGTTTCCGTGTTGATCGTCGAACTGTCGGTTCCAAGTGCGGACAGAACACTGTCCACGCTGCTGATCACCTGGCTCTGCTGCGTGTTCATCGAAACAACCGCAGTCGAATCATACATCGGCGTCGCCAAGAAGAAGACGTACACCGCGGCCATTACTGCCAAAGCGAACGCGGAAACGAAGACAAGTAGCTTTCCGCGCCACAGCACCCTGCCCAGCGCGATCAGATCGATCTGGTCATCGCCCGTTTGACCAGGGACTGGAATGTCGGTTTTTATTTCACGCATGTCATTCACGGGACGTTGCTCCCCCTGTGTCACTTGATGCCAATCAAAAAATGCATTCTCTAGCCTTTGCGCGTCACCGTGTTTCGGTGACCGGTCCTACAATCTTCCGGCCGACACACTCCATCGAAGCTGGTGAGCGCGTCTGCCCGTTCGAATGCCTTTGCCGTCAGCCGTCAGGTCGGGCTTGACGCTCTTATACCCCTGCCCGCGTCTGGAAGATAGCGGCGCTCAATTCCTGCGTTCGCTCCCGCCGGTCCCCGTATGGGCGGCCGGCGGAACCAATCGCATCACTTCACCTTGGTCACCGTCGCGCCCACCAGGGTCGGCGACAACTGCGCGATCACGCGGCCCCATTTGGTGATCGGCTGTTCCGCGATGAAGATCACGTCGTTCGGGCGCAATTCGAAGCGCGTCGCCATGATCACGTTCACCGCGTTGCTCGCATCAAGCTGATAGACCGAAATGCCGGTCACGCCACCCTTCGCCTCCTCGGCCCGGATCACGTAGATCTGCCGCGGGTTTGCCGTGATGTTGGAGAACCCACCATCGGAGTAAAGCGCGTCTGCCAAGGTCGCTTTCGTCGCATAGGGTAGCGGGAAGCGGCTCTGCTTGCTGACCTCGCCGGTGAGGTAGACGAAGTCCTGCGGTTCCGCGCCAAGTGTCAGCCGGGCCTGGAAGTTCGCCCGCGCCGCCGTAAGCTGGCCCTGAGCGATCGTGACCTGGGCGCTCAGTTCCGCAAGGGCCTGGGCCCTGGCCTGGGTCTTGGCGCCCGAAAGCGCGATCTGTTCGGCGAAATAGGCCTGCGCCTTGTCGAGATCGTATTCGGTGTCGACGAAGATGCTGTCACCATCCACCAGTCGAATTCGCTCGTTTCCTTTGGTCGCGAACACGTCTTTCAACGGCACCTGGTAAAGTTGCCCATCGCGATAGAGACGCACGGTGGCGTAGCTCTGATCAGAGACCGTCACGCCGCCGACCGCAGCCAGGGCTTCGTCGAGGTAGACCGGCGTCAGCGTGATCGGTGCAACCCCGGGCACCCGGACGGCGCCGCCGACCGAGACCTGCTTGGAATGGAACTCGGCGATCTCGAGACTGAAAGCCGGCGTCATCTGCTTGGCGACGATCGCCTGAAACAGCGCGTTCTCGGCCTCTTCCAGCGTCAGGCCCGCAAGCTTCACGCGGCCGACGTCGGGGATGGCGATCGCGCCGTCATCCTGCACGGTATAGCCTTGGCGCTTGCTTTGCGCGACCAGCAACCCCGTCAAGGCGCCGACAGTGCTTGCCGATGCGGCATTGTCCGTCGTCGCCAGCAGCACCACATCGCCGACCCCGATGCGATAGGGGACATCGGGCGGCGGTGGCGGCAGGTGCGCGGTCACCTGCGCGGGCCGGGTTTCGGGCAGCAGCGCCGGATCGGGCATCGCGCCCGCACCGGCGGGCATCGCGCCACCGGGGCCGAGTTGATAGAAGGCCTTCGGTAGCGGCAGCGGCGTGTAAGGCGAGGCGTTGGCCTCGGCGATCACCGGCGCCGACATCATCTGGACATGCACCGGAATGCCGCCAACAGCTTCGTCGTGCACACTCGGGCTGATGTAAGCGGACCCGCAACCGCCCAGCAAAAGAGCGATTGCAACGGAAAAGTACTTCATCATCCCCCCGAGGGTAGAGCGTTCTATCGCTCCCAGTTCCCAGAAACGGGCTCGGCATACAAGAGGTTTTGCGCACGTGCGCCGGTTTCCGCACCACGTTGCGCGGGCGCTCCGGCAAATCCACGGCAGGAACATGCGGCGAATTGTCGGCGATCGCCGCGCGCGCGCCATATTCGCGTCACCGCACCGGACCGCTTTTCCGCCAACCTTTGCGGGGGAAAACAGGGTGCCGAGGGTTGGGCGTGGTCGGATTCAAACAAATCATGGCGATTCCGGGCGATTCCGCCGGGTTTCTGACCGGCGTGACCGGTATGACACTCCTCGCGGGCGCTGGTGGGCCGATGCTCTACCTTGCCACGTCACGCGGTGGCGGGCTGAGTGCCTACGGGGTCGACAGCAACGGGACGCTGAGCCTGTCCGGGACGGAAAGCTACGCCTCAAGTTCCGCGTCCCTCGCCTCCACCGCGCTCGATTCGGTCCTGTTTAACGGCAAGACGATGCTGCTGCCGGTTGGCGCCTATGACACGTCGCTGACCCTCTATGGCCTGAAGGCCGATGGCAGCCTGACGGGCGCCACGGCGGGAATGCTTCCGGCCGCGGCTGCGTTGCCGCACGCGACCAGCGGGACGGTTTCGGTGACACTCGGTACGGTGTCCTGCCTCTATGTGGCGCATGCCGGGATGGCGGCGCCAACGGGCTATGTCGTGGGATCGTCCGGGCTGACCGCGCTGCCCGGGGCGGCAGGAATCGGCGCCCCGCAAGACGGCACGATCACCGCCCTTGCCGCGCTGGACATCGGCACCGCCCATGTCCTTGTCGCGGGGATGAGCGGGGATGATCGCCTGCTCGGCTACACTCTGGCCGCCAACGGCGCGCTCACCTTCGCGGGAACACTCGGCCCCGAGACCGGCCTGAGCATCGCGACACCCACGGCCATCGCGTCCGCGAGCCTCGATGGACACAGCTTCGCGATTGTCGCCTCGGCCGGATCGTCGAGCCTGACGGTCGTCAAGGTCGCGGCGGACGGAACGATGACGGCGACCGATCAGGTGGTGGACGATCTGAACACCCGCTTCGCCGGGGCCAGCCACGTCACCACGGTCACCCAGGGCGGGCATGTCTTCGTTCTGGCCGCCGGATCGGATGACGGCATCAGCCTCTTTGCCCTGACCCCGCAGGGGCGGCTGGAGCACCTTGCAAGCCTTGCGGATTCGCCTGGCACCACGCTTGCCGACATTTCGGCGCTGTCGGCGGTCGCGCAGGGCACCACGATCGACATCTTCGCGACCTCGGCCAGCGAACCCGGCCTGACCGCTCTGGTCGTCGATCTGTCGAAGTTCGGTGCCATCCTTGAGGGCGGCGGCGGCAGCAAGCTCACCGGCACCGGGCTGGATGACATCCTGGTGGCGCATAGCGGCCTCGACCGGCTCTGGGGCGGCGGCGGCGCGGACCTTTTCGTTTTCGATCCCGCCGGACCGACAGCCGATGGCAAGATCGGCACGGTGCTCGATTTCACACCGGGCACCGACCGGCTGGACCTCTCCGCCCTGCCGATGCTGCATGATGCCGGGCAATTGACAATTGTCCCGACCGCAACGGGGGCCGAGCTGCACTTCGGCACCTACTGGATCGAGGTCGATGCAAGCCTGCCGGGCCCCCTGTCGGCCGCCACGTTTTCCAATGCCACCATCCTGAACGCGGACCATGTCTCGGTGACCCTGCCGGACGGGACGGGCTATGTCGAAAATCCGGCGCCGTCCACGCCCGACGGGCTGGTGTTGACGGGCAACGCCGGGGCGAACGCGCTGACCGGCGATCTGGGCAACGATTCGATCTGCGGCGGCCTTGGGAATGACACGATTTGCGGGCTGGCCGGGGACAACACGCTGAAAGGCGATGATGGCGCCGACTCGATCGCAGGCGGCGACGGCAATGATCTGATCTATGGGGGCGACAGCGCCAAAGATGGGGCCGACAAGCTGGATGGGGGGGGCGGAAACGACACGATCGACGGGGGATATGGCAACGATACCGTCATCGGTGGCGCCGGAGATGATCTGTTGTGTGGCGGCGCGGGCAACGATTCGCTGGATGGCGGGACGGGCGCCGACACGGTTCGCGGCGGCGACGGCCTCGACACCCTGCTGGGGGGCGAGGGAAATGATTCGATCCTGGGCGGCGAGACCACCGCCGACCTGAGGGATGTGATCTACGGTGGCGCGGGCAACGACACGATCGACGGCGGCTATGGCAACGACTCGGTCTCGGGCGATGATGGCAACGATTCGCTCGACGGCAACTTCGGCGCCGATACCCTGATCGGCAACGCCGGAAACGACACGCTGAATGGCGGGCCGCTGGCCGATCTGTTGTTTGGCGGGCCGGGCGATGATTTCCTCAACGGCGGGTTCGGCAGCGACCGACTGAACGGCGGAGCCGGAGCGGACCATTTCTATCATTTTGGCATCGCGTCGCACGGGTCCGACTGGATTCAGGATTACAGCACGGTTGAGGGTGATGTGCTGCAATTCGGAAATGCCGCAGCCAAGGCGACCCAGTTTCAGGTGAACTACGCCGAAACGCCGGGCGCCGGAGCGGCAGGTGTGGCCGAGGCCTTCGTGATCTACAAGCCGACCGGGCAGATTGTCTGGGCGCTGGTCGATGGCGCCGCGCAACAGCATATCGAACTGCAAATCGGCAGCAGCCCGGTCCTTCACGATCTGCTGGGATGAAATCACTCTGCCGCCTCACGCGACAGGCCGAGCATCGCCATGTAGTGCGCGATGGCGGTCGCGATCTTCGGATAGTAGACAAGCCTGCCCTGCTCCAGCACCGCGCCGGCTACGCAAAGCCGTTCGAGCAGGCCGAGCGAGTGCGACACCACGATGGCCCCGCTTTGCGCCATCCGCGCCCGGAACACCCGTTCGCTTTTCTGCCGGAAAAGGGCGTCGCCCACCGATGTCACCTCGTCCACCAGATAGGTGTCGAAACGGATGCCCATCGAACAGCCGAAGGCCAGCCGGGAGCGCATCCCCGAGGAATAGCTGCGCAGCGGCAGATCGAAATGCGCCCCGATTTCGGCAAAGTCCTCGACGAAATCCAGCAACTCACGCGTGTCGACCCCGTAGATGCGGGCGACAAAGCGCACATTCTGCGCCCCGGTCAGATCGGGATGGAAACTGCCGGAGAAACCGACCGGCCAGGACACCGTGCCGCTGGAGACGACCTGCCCGCGGTCGGGCGCCAGCGTTCCGGCAATCATCTCCAGCAGCGAGGACTTGCCCGCACCGTTGCGGCCAAGCAACCCGACCGATACGCCCGAGGGGAAGGTCGCATGGATGTTGCGCGCCACGATCTTGCGCCGACCGTGGAGCACATGGGTCTTGCAGAGGTTTTCCAGTCGGATCATGCCCTACCGCCGATCGCGCAGGCTGTAATAGATCAGCGCCAGAACCGCCCAGCCGAGAAAGCAGAAGAACGCGACCAGGCCGGTCAAAAGTCCGCGCCGCGGGTATTCCGAGGCCTCCGCCAGCATCGGTTCTTGATAGGCTGCAAGGTAGAGCGACTGCTGTCGCGCCGCCGCCTCGGCCGAATCGAGCCCGCCCAGCGCCATGGCATAGGCCTTTTCGGCGAAGTCCTGGTCGACGCTCAGCCGCTCGAACTCGCCCAGCAGGCTGGCGTAGGACTGGTCGCCCGGTTTGCCGGGGGCAGAGCCGAAGGTCTGCCGCGCCTCGGCAATGCGGTTGCGGATCACGTCGATCTTGCGCTGCGCCTCGTTGGCCCTCGGGTCGTTGCCGTGCGTGGTCTGATGGACCAGGTCGAGGTCGATCATCGCGGCCACAAGCTGATCCTGCAACGAATTGAGCAGACCCATCTGCCCGGTCACGTCCGCGCTGGGGTCGAGAATCTGCGTCCGGTCGCGAAACCCCTGCAAGGCCGCCCGCGCCGCGCGCAGCCGATCCTCGGCCTGCGTCAGTTCCGTGCGCGCGGATCGCATCGCGTCCTCTTGCGCGATGTCCGACAAATCATTGATCATGCGCGAGCTTTCGTCGAATGCCATCTGCGCCACGACCTGCGCATCGGCGGCCGTGAAAGCCCGCACGTCCAGCGTGATGAGCCCGGTTCCCTGGTCGAGCGACACGGTCACCATGCGGTTCCAGTAATCGACCAGATCCTCGATGCTGCCCGCCGGGTCATAGGCGAAGACCGGATCGGTGGCATGGGCGCGCGCGAACATCGCCCGCAGGTTCAGCCGCGCGTCGAGTTTCTTCACCAGTTCCGGGCCTTGCAGGTATTGATAGACCATGCCTGCATCGGTGCTGCTGGCACCGGAGAGCTGCGAAATCCCCCCGAGCAGGTCGATCATGGTCGAGGATTTCTCGGTCCGGACGGCAAAGCCGACAGTGGCGCCATACTGATCGGCCGCCCGAAACGCGAGGTAGCCGCCCGAGATCAACGTCGGCAATAGGACGAGCGCGAGGAAACTCGCGATCAGGCCCCAGTGGTGGGGCTGACGCCGGGCCTGCGCGGCCGGGCGGGCCACTGGTCGAGGCGGTGGGGCGGCTGCCGGGGCGACCGGCTTCAGCGGAATGGGCCGCCCGGCGCCTTTGGCGCGGGCTTGGGCCTGAAGGCCAGGTTGCGCCACGGTCATGCTCCTTCTCTTGCGCTACTCAAGGTTGCGTGACGGCCGGTCGATCGCCATAAAGGTGAAGCGCAGGCAACCAGGGGGCCGAGATCGTGCAGGACCAACCCGGCGGATCGACCGTCGCCACCGGCCTTCGGCCACTGACGGTGCTGCGCACCATCGTCGCGCTGATGCTGCGCGAGATGGCCACCACCTACGGCCGCTCGCCCGGCGGCTATCTCTGGGCCGTGCTGGAGCCGGTCGGCGGCATCGCGATCCTGTCGGTCGCCTTCTCGATGTTCCTGCACCGCCCGGCACTGGGCACCAACTTCCCGCTGTTCTATGCCACGGCCTACCTGCCCTTCACGCTCTACTCCACGCTCTCGCTGAAGCTCGCGCAGGCGATCCAGTTCTCGAAACCGCTGCTGGCCTACCCGGCCGTCACCTTCATCGACGCGATTCTGGCGCGGTTCCTCTTGAACACGCTGACGCAGGTGGTGGTCTTCATCGTGGTGATCGTCGGCATCCACCTGATCTTCGGCCTGCGCCCGACGCTCGACATGCCCGCGATCCTGCTCGGGCTGACGATGGCGGCCGCACTTGGCCTTGGCGTCGGCACATTCAACTGTTACCTGCGCGCCATCTTTCCGCTGTGGGATACGATCTGGTCGATCGTGAACCGGCCGCTGTTCATCGTCTCGGGTGTGTTCTTCCTCTACGAAAGCGTGCCGCAGACGGTGCAGACGGTGCTGTGGTTCAACCCGCTGATCCATGTCACCGGCGAGATGCGGCGGGGCTTCTACCCGACCTATGAGGCTGCCAATGTGTCGCCAGCCTATGTCTTCGGCGTGGCCCTGACCACGCTGGCCGCCGGACTCCTGCTTCTGAAACGCGCGCATCGCGACATCCTCAACGACTGACCGGAGATTCGGCCCCGTGCCGTTCCCGATGCGTTCAGGTCTAGCGCCCCAGGGTTAACGCTATCTTCAGCGCGCCGCGCTTATTCACATCATTAGGCATCACGGCGAAGCGCCTTGCCCGGCGGACGCTTCAGGAGGCGGCAGGATGACGGCACGACTGGTTCAGCAGGCAGAATGGCTTGGCGAATTCCTCAACCCGCACCCGCGGATCGCACGTTATCTGCGGGCGATCCGACAGGCGGGGCATTTCGATCGCACCTTCTACCGCGGCGCCAACCCCGGCCTGCACCCGCTGTTCCGCGCCTTCCCCGAGCGGCACTACGTCGTGTTCGGCGAGCGTGAGGGGCGCCAGCCCAACCCGGAATTCTCGCCCCGCGCCTACATCCGCCACAACCCCGACCTCACCGGCTGGGCGGCGCGGCCCTACCTGCACTTCCTGCTGTATGGTCGACGCGAGAATCGGCTGACGCGCGACCTGCCATCTGGTCGCATGACGGACAATCGGCCCGCCCCCGTGCTGCGGCCCCGAACGGGCGAAAGGGCCCCCGTCGCCGTCGTCGTGCACGTCTACTATCACGACCTGTGGCCCGAGATCGCCGGGCACCTCGCCGCGCTCGACATGCCTTTCGACCTTTTCGTGACCGTCACCGACACTGGCGGAGGCGCGGCCGAGGCGCTGGCCGAAGACATTCGCGCCGCCTTCCCGGGCGCGCTGGCGGTGCCGATGCCGAACCGGGGGCGCGACATCTTCCCCTTCGTCCATCTGGTGAACGCGGGGCTGCTGGATGGTTATCGGGCGGTCGCGAAGATCCACACCAAACGCTCGCCGCACCGGACCGATGGCGACGACTGGCGGCGCAGCCTGATCGGCGGCGTCCTGCCCGGCGCGGGCACGGCGCGGCGGCTGGCCGCCTTTCTCGCCGACGACGACGCGGGCGTCTGGGTCGCCGACGGCCAGCACTACCGCGACCCGGCCTGGTGGGGCACGAACTTTGACATCACCGCCTGGCTGCTGCGCCGGATCGAAATTCGCGCCGTGCGCGAGACTTTGGCCTTTCCGGCGGGGTCGATGTACTGGCTGAAGCCGGTGATGATCGCGATGATCCGGGGGCTTGAACTGGAGCAGACCCTGTTCGAGACCGAGTGCGGCCAGGTCGACGGAACGCTGGCCCACGCCTTCGAGCGGGCGTTGGGCGCCATCGCCACCGCCTCCGGGCTCACGGTCCGCGAAAGCACCGAGATCATCGAGAGGGCCCGGCCGACGCCAAGACCGCCGCGGAAAGCGCGATATGTCTCGGCCTTCTACCTGCCGCAGTTTCATCGCCTGGCTGAGAACGACGCCTGGTGGGGCCGCGGATACACCGAATGGCAGGCCGCCGCCCGGGCCCGGCCGATGTTCGACGGCCATGCCCAACCGGCGCTGCCAAGCGAATTGGGCTTTTATGACCTGCGCCAGACCGAGGTGATGGGCGAACAGGCGGCACTGGCGCAGGGGGCGGGAATCGATGCCTTCTGCGTCTACCACTACTGGTTCGGCGGCCGCCGACTGTTGGAGGCGCCGCTGGACGGTCTGCTGCGCCGAGAGGATGTCGCCTTCCCCTTCTACCTGTGCTGGGCCAACGAGAGCTGGCGCCGCAACTGGGACGGGCTGTCGGGCGAAACGCTGGTGGAACAGACCTATGCCCCCGGATTTGAAGAGGGGCTCGCCGTTTCCAGCCTGCCCTACATGCGTGATGCCCGCTATCAGCGCCCTGACGGTCAACGGCCGCGGTTCGTCATCTACCGGCCGGAGGACATGCCCGACCCGCTGCGCAATGTCGCCCGCCTGCGCGCCGCCTGGCAGGCGCTGGGGATCGGGCCGGTCGAACTGGGCGCGGTACGGTTCCATGTTGCGGGCGAATCGCCCGTGCCGCCGGACCTCTTCGACTTCTGGGTGGAAATGCCGCCCCATGGCCTCGTGCAGGGCGAGGATTTTCTTTACGGCGGACCACAGGGGAACCGGATGGTGCAGGGGCCCGTGCCCGGTTTTCGCGGGCTGATCTACGATTACGACCGCGTGATCACGCGCAGCCTGTCAGCCGACCATGCGGCCAGCCTGCCGCCCAACACCATCGCGGGCGCGATGCCGTCCTGGGACAATACCGCCCGCCGCGGGCTTGACGCCCATATCGCCTGGGGCAGCAATCCGGGGGCATTCCGGCGCTGGCTGCGCGGGCTCACGGAGCATCGCCTGGCCGGGTCGTATCGCAACGAGGTGTTCCTGAACGCATGGAATGAATGGGCCGAGCGGGCGGTGCTGGAACCCGGCCGCCAGTATGGCCGCGCCTGGCTCGATGAATTGCGCGACTGGCGCGGGATGGGGGAATGAGATGGCACGGGTGATCCTCCACATCGGCACGCACAAGACGGCAACCACCACGATCCAGAACACCTTTGCGGCGAACCGGGCGCTGCTGGCGCGCCACGGGCTGGTCTATCCCGAGCTTGGCCGCGTGACGGGCCATCACGGGCTGGTCATGCAGTGGCTACCGCTGCCCACGGTCTTTGATCTGCCGGGGGGCGCGGCGGCAGGCTGGGCGCGCGTGGCCGCACTGGCGCGCGAAACCGGCACGGTCTTTCTGAGCAGCGAGGAGTTTTCGCGCGGCCAGCCCCTGCCGCGGGTCGATTTGGCGGACCTGCGCCGCCGCCTTGCGCCGTTCGATCAGGTGGACGTGCTCTGCACCCTGCGCGATCAGTTGTCCTACCTGCAGTCGATCTACCTGGAGGTGTCCAAGAAGCACGTGCCGCCACCCTGGCCGACGTTCCTCGCGAATTCGCTCGCCTCCGGCTTCGGCGCCGGGCTGTTTCTCGATTTCAACGCGCTCGATGATTTCCTGCAAGGCGCCTTTGCCCGGGCCGAGATCCACTACCTCGACTTCGCCTCGTCCCAGGCCGCGTCGGGCGGCATCATCGGCCAGGTTCTGCGATCGGCGGGCGTGCGGCTCGCCCCCGGCGATCTGCGGGCGGTCGACAATGGTGCGGCGAATGTGTCGCCCGATCCGCTGGCCGCCTGGGCCGCGAACCAGATTGCGGCGCCCTTCCCCGCGCCAGCGGACCTGGTCGCCCTGGCCGAGGCAACGCTGCGCGAGGAACTGGAGGACGGGGTGCGCACCACCGTCTACACCCGCGCGGAAGAGGGGCGGCTGCTGGCCCATTTCGCACCTCTGAACGCGCGCTTTGTCGAGCGTGTTGCGGAAGGCAACCCCGGCTTTTGCCTGACGATGGCGCCGCCGCCACGCAAACGGCTTTATCGCGACGATGTCGGCCCGGCCTTCTGGGTGCGGATGGCGCGGCGCCTGCATGCCCAGCAGCGGCTTGTTCCGGCCTAAAGGCCCAGCGCCGCCCGCTGCCGCCGCAGCGCATCGGTGGTGCGCACCAGTTCGGCGCTGATTCCCGGCTCCGACAGCGCGTGCCCCGCCACCGGGATCATCCGCAGGTCGGCCCGGGCCCAGCCCTCCGCCAGTTTCCAGGCGGATACCGGCGGGCAGATCATGTCATAGCGGCCCTGCACCAGCACCGCCGGGATATGCGCGATGCGCGCCTTGTGCGCCAGGATCCAGCCGTCCTGTTCCAGAAACCCTGCGTTGGTGAAATAGTGGTTCTCCAACCGCGCGAAGGCACGGGCGTAATCGGAGGGACTGTCGTTCATCACGGCGTCGTGGTCGATCGTCGCCAAGGCGTTTTCCCACCCGGCCCAGAGCCGGGCAAAGCGCGTCTCTTCGCCCGGATCGCCCGAGAACAGCCGCCGCCCGTAGGCCGCGATCAGGTCGCCGCGCTCGTCAGCCGGGACAACCTCGCAGAACCGCGCCCAATGCTCGGGCCAGAACGCGCCCGCGCCGCCGCCATAGAACCAGCGCAGCTCGGCCTTGGTCATCAGGAAGATGCCGCGCAGAATTAGACCGGCGGCGCGTTCCGGGTGCGTGATGGCGTAGATCAGCGCCAACGTCGCGCCCCAGCTTCCGCCGAACAGGAGCCAGCGGCCGATGCCCAGTTCCTCGCGGATACGCTCCATGTCGGCGACCAGATGCCAGGTGGTGTTCGCCTCGACGCTGGCATGGGGGCGCGAGCGGCCGCAGCCACGCTGATCGAACAGGATGATGCGGTAAACCGCGGGGTCGAAGTAGCGCCGCATCGCCGGACTGCATCCGCCACCGGGACCGCCATGCACCACCAGCACCGGGATTCCCGTCGGCAGGCCGCATTGCTCGACATAGACGCGGTGCCCGTCGCCGACGTCGAGCATCCGCTGATCGAAGGGCTCGATCGGCGGGTAGAGGAACTCGACTGCGCGTTTTTGGCCTGAGGCTTTATCCATGACTGACCTATATAGGGGGAAACGATGCCCTGCCACGGGTCCGTGCTCAAGAAAAAGGGACGCCAGCCGCGATGATTGCCGAGACCACCGTCGATGCCGCCGAAGTGGCCAAGTTCGAAGCGATGGCCGCCGAGTGGTGGGACCCCAGCGGCAAGTTCAAGCCGCTGCACCAGATGAACCCCTGTCGGCTGGATTACATCACCCGGCAGATCGCGGCCGAGTTCGATCGCGATCTGGCGGGCATTGCGCCCTTCGCCGGACTCCGCATCCTTGATATCGGCTGTGGCGGCGGGCTTCTGTCGGAACCGATGGCACGGCTGGGCGCGACGGTGGTGGGTGCCGATGCCGCCCCGCGCAACATTCCGGTGGCGCAGCTTCACGCCGAGCAGTCGGGCCTGACGATCGACTACCGCCATACCACCGCCGAGGCGCTGGCGGCGGCGGGCGAGCAGTTCGACGTGGTCCTGAACATGGAGGTGGTGGAGCATGTGGCCGACCCGCTGGCCTACCTGACCGCCTGCCGCGCGTTGCTGAAGCCGGGCGGGCTGATGGTCTGTTCCACCCTGAACCGCAACGCCAAAAGCTTTCTGGTGGCCATCGTCGGGGCGGAATGGGTGATGCGCTGGCTGCCCAAGGGCACCCATGCGTGGCAGAAGTTCATCACGCCCGACGAACTGTTCGACCTGATCCGCCGCGCCGGGCTTGACCCGCTGGACCGCAAGGGCATGGTGTTCAATCCGGTCGCCTGGTCCTGGAGCCTGTCGGACCGCGACCTGTCGGTGAACTACGTCACCGCCAGCCGGAAACCGGCCTGATCAGGCGGCGGGGTCGACGCGCTCGAACCGCAGCCGCATCTCGCGCAACACCGGCAGCACCGCGCGGACCCGGTCGGGACCGAGGGCGGCCACCACTTCGCCGATCACCGGCGCAATGGATTGCAGCGCCGCATCGCGCGCCGCGCGCCCGGCCGGGCTGATCGAGACGAACTTGCGCCGCGCATCGTCCCAGTCGGGGCGGATGTGGACGTGACCCGCCCATTCCAGCTTGGTCAGCGTGTTCGTCATCGCGCCGCGGGTGACGTGAAAGGTCTTGGCCAGTTGCGCCGGGGTGCGTTCGTCGCTCATCCGCGCAAGATGGTTGAGGACGCCGAAATGCGACAGTTCCATCCCCTTCGGCAGCACTTTCGAAACATGCGCGCGAGCAAGCTGATCAGCCATGAACAGCTCGGAAAACAGGGCGTTGGCCAGATCCTCGGGCTTGTCGGCCATCACGGGGCTTTGAACGGCCGGTCGTGCGTGAGCGACGGCACACGGGCCCGGGCGCGCGCCACCTGATCGCGGTCGATGTCGACGAAGGTCACGCCGACCTTGGTGCCCGCGTCCGACAGCACCTCGCCCCAGGGCGCCACGGCCAGCGCGTGGCCGTAGGTTCGGCGGGTGCCGCCGTCATGGGCGGCATGGTCGCCGACCTGCGCGGGGGCGAGGACATAGCACCCGGTTTCGATCGCCCGGGCCCGCAGCAACACCTCCCAGTGGGCCTGGCCGGTGATGTGGTTGAAGGCGGCGGGAACGGTCAGCACCTCGGCGCCGGCCTGCGCCAGCGCACGGTAAAGATTGGGGAAGCGGACGTCATAACAGACGCTCATGCCGATTCTGGCAAAGGGCGTTTCGGCCACCACGGCGCGCGCGCCGGGCCGGTAGCCCGCCGATTCGCGATAAACCTCGGTGTCCGACACGTTGACGTCGAACATGTGGATCTTGTCATAGCGCGCCGCGATGGCCCCATCCGGGGCAATCAGGAACGACCGGTTGGCAAAACGGCCATCGGCGTCATCGGTCTTCAGCCCCAGCGACCCGATCAGCAGCCAGATCCCCAGATCGGCGGCGTCGGCCCGCAGCGCGGCCAGCGTCGGGTCGGTTTCCTCGGGGTGCAGCACCTTTTGTTGATGCGCCCGGTTGGCCGAGATGCAGTTGGTCACCTCGGGCGTCAGCACGAAGCCCGCCCCCCCCTGCGCGGCAGCGCGCACCAGCGCCCGCGTTTCGAGCAGGTTGGCCGCCGGATCGTCGGAGACGTTGAGCTGCAGGAGACCCGCGCGCATCCCTCAGCCCGCCAGCATCGGATCGAGCTTGCCCGCCCGGTCGAGCGCGTAGAGATCGTCGCAGCCGCCGACGTGGCTGCCCCCGATGAAGATCTGCGGCACGGTGTAGCCACCATTCGCGCGATCCATCATCAGCCGACGCAGCGACGGATCGCCTGCCACGTCGTGCTCGGTGAAGGCCGCGCCCTTTTGAGTCAGCAGCCGTTTGGCGGCGTGGCAATAGCCGCACGAGGGCGAGGTGTAGATTTCAACGGGTTTCATGGCAGCGGTCCTGAGATTTGGCGCGATTATAGGGATTTAAGCATCCTTCGCAACGCGCGCCAGTACCAGCACCGAAACCGCAGCAGCCCCCGCGGCCCGGCAGACCTCGGCCGCGGCGGCCAGTGTCGCGCCGGAGGTCAGCACGTCGTCCACCAGCAGGACGTGGCGCCCCGCCAGCCGGGCCGCGCGGCGGGGATGTAGGGCCAGCGCACCCGAGATGTTGGCAAACCGCGAGTCGCGATCCCGACCCTCCTGCGTGGGTGTGCGCCGGGTCCGGATCAGGAGATCGGGGCAATGCTCAAGGCCCGCCGTTGCCGCGACGGCCCGGGAGAGCAGCGCCGCCTGATTGTAGCGCCGCCGCAACAGTCGGCGCCAGTGCAGCGGCACCGGGGCCACCAGCATCCCCGGCCGCAGGATCGGCGCCGCCGCCGCTTGCATCCACTTCGCCGCGGGGCGCACCAGATCGAGCCGGTCGCCGTGCTTGAGCGCCAGCACCAGATTGCGCCCGTTGTCTTTGTAGACCAGTGCCGCGCGGCCTCGGTCCCACGGCCGGGCGATCGTCAGGCAGTCGTCGCAATGCACCGGCGTGCCGTCCTCGGTGCCGGGCAGCGGCGTGCCGCAGATGTCGCAGACCAGCCCGGTCACGAAAGGCGTGGCCTTCCAGCACGCGCCGCACAGGCCGAATTCGGTCGTCACCGGCGCCGCGCAGCTCAGGCAATGCGGGGGATAGAGCAGCCGCAGCACGCTTTGCATTTCCGCGCGAACCTCCTAAGTAACGCCCGACCTTGCAGGAACACCGATGGCCCGTCCCCCGGAACTGACCGACCGCACAGCACTTGCCCGCAACCGGACCCGGGTGGCCGCCGCCCCGGCCACCTTCCTGCACGACGAGGCGATCCTGAACCTGCAGGAGAGACTGGAAGAGGTTAACAGGACGTTCACGAACGTGGCCGTGGTGACCGGTTTCCCTGATCTCTGGCAACGCGCGTTCCCCGGCGCGACGGTGGTGCCCGATGACGAGACCTTGATGCTGACCCTAGGCGGGCACGATCTGGTGATCCATGCGTTCGGCCTGCACTGGGCAAATGACCTCGTCGGCCAGCTTGTGCAATGTCGGCGCGCACTGCGCCCCGATGGGCTGTTCCTGGGCATCCTCTTCGGTGGCCGCACACTGGCCGAACTGCGCGTCGCGCTGGCCGAGGCCGAGGCCCGGATCAGCGGGGGCCTGTCGCCCCGCGTGTTGGCGATGGCCGAGATTCGCGAGCTTGGCGGCCTGCTTCAGCGCGCGGGCTTTGCCCTGCCAGTGGCCGACAGCGACCTGATCACCGTCACCTACGCCTCGGCGCTGCACTTGATGCGCGATCTGCGCGCGATGGGCGAAGGCAATGCAATGGCCGCCCGCAGCCGGAAATCCGTGCCCCGCCGCCTGTTCGCCGAGGCCGCGCGCATCTACGCCGCGACCTTTCCCGCAACGGAGGGCCGCGTCGGCGCGAGCTTCGAGCTGATCTTCCTGACCGGCTGGACCCCGCATGAAAGCCAGCAGCAGCCGCTGCGGCCCGGATCGGCCGTTGCGCGGCTTTCCGACGCCCTTGGCGCGGCCGAGACCCGGCTTGCGCAAGATGGTGGGGCGGCAAGCGATTGACCGCGGGGCAAAAGCCTATATCTCGGACCAAAGCGAGCCTTCACCACTCATCGGAGCCACCGCCATGCAGGATGCCAAGCCGGGTGCGGAGCAGGACATGATTCGGCCCGGCGAGGGTCGGCTCGCACATGCGCCGGGCGACCATCCCCCGGTGCGCCGTTCCAAGGTCGGCGTGCTGGTGGCCAACCTCGGCACGCCCGACCACTACGACTACTGGTCGATGCGGCGCTATCTGAGCGAGTTTCTGTCGGATCGGCGGGTAATCGACTATCCGCGCTGGAAATGGCAACCGCTGTTGCAACTGATCATCCTGAGCAAGCGGCCGTTCAGTTCGGGGGCGAACTACAAGCTGATCTGGAACCACGACAAGGACGAAAGCCCGCTGATGACGATCACCAGGGACCAGACCGCCGCGCTGCGTGAGACGCTGACGGCGCGCTACGGCGACAACGTGATGGTCGACTTCTGCATGCGCTACGGCAACCCCTCCACCGCATCCAAGGTGCGCGCGATGGTCGATGCGGGCTGCGAAAAGATCCTGTTCTTCCCGCTTTATCCGCAGTACGCGGGCGCGACCTCGGCCACCGCCAACGACGCCTTCTTCTGCGCGCTGAGCAAGGAAAAACGGCAGCCCGCCGCCCGCACCGTGCCGGAGTATTTCGATCATCCGCTTTATATCGAGGCGCTGGCGCAGTCGGTCGAACGCGCCTGGGCCGGGCTGAGCCAAAAGCCCGATGTGCTGGTCGCTTCCTATCACGGGATGCCGACGCGGTATCTGATGTCGGGCGACCCCTACCATTGCCAGTGCCAGAAGACGACCCGCTTGCTGCGCGAGCGGCTGGGCTGGAGCAAGGAGATGATTCACACCTCGTTCCAGTCGGTGTTCGGTCCCGAGGAATGGTTGCAGCCTTACACCGTAAAGCATGTGGCCGAACTGGCGAAAGCCGGCAAGACGAGGATCGCGGTGATCGCCCCGGCCTTCTCGGCCGACTGCATCGAGACGCTGGAAGAGATCAATGGCGAGATCAGGGAGGCGTTCGAACACGCGGGCGGTGAAAGCTTCACCTACATCCCGTGCCTGAACGATGACCCGGCGCATATCGCGGCGCTAACCGCTGTGATCGCCCAGAACCTCGCGGGTTGGGTCGGCTGAGGGATGCCGTCACCGACAGGCCGCCGGACAAAGCAAAACAGGCAGCGGAGAACATCCGCTGCCTGCTAACCACTCCATACGGAGTGTGATTACTTCGACGACGCGACAGCAGCGACGACGACAACCAGCAGGATCAGCGGAACGAGCGCCGAGCTCGACGACGACGTTTGCTTCGCCTGGGCGACAGCCACCGGGGCTTCCATCACCGGCTTCGCCATGTTGCCGGCGAAAGCGCTGGAAGCGACGACCGAAATCGCGGCAGCAAGTGCAAGTTTCTTCATAGTAAACCTCCAGAATTCGCCCCGGGCCGTGAATTTCAGAGGACGGCGGGGGCACCCAAGACTGTACCTCGTAGGTCTGTTCAACCACCTGGCGCCGGGGAATGCAACCAAGGTTCCGAGGCCCGTCAACAGGATGGCCATCATGTCGTCAAATTAGCAACACTTGGGTGCCAACTTTCGTCAGGTCGAAGAGCTGCTCGATATCCTCGTTGTAGAGGCCGATGCAGCCGTTCGAGGACCGGCGGCCGATCTTGCGCGTATCCTGCGTGCCGTGGATCCGGTAGAACTGCCAACTCAGATACAGCGCGCGTGTGCCAAGCGGGTTGTCCGGGCCCGCGGGAACGAAGTCCGGCCATTCCGGGTCGCGTTGCTTCATCGCGGGTGTCGGCGACCAGGTCGGGTCCTTGACCTTGCGGATCACCTCGGTCCGACCCTTGCGCGTCAGGTCCGGCGACAGCGGAACGCTGGTGGGATAAAGCTTGTAGATCGTCTGGTCTTCCGACCAGAAGTGCAGCGCGCGCGAGGTCGTATCGACCAGGATCGCCCCGTTTCGGGTGTTGTCGAAATGGTCCTGCCACTGCAGCGAGCGGAAGCTCGAAATGTTCCGCCGCACGACCGTGTTCAGATCGGACTCCATCTCGGTCGAGTTCGCCTGCTGCGCCGAGGCGGGCAGCGCCATCACACCCATCCCGGCGGCGACCGTGCCGAGAAAAGCCCGGCGGTTGAATTTTCCAGAGTACCAAGCACTCATGAGTGCGCCTCCTGATGTCCTGCGTCGTGATGAGGCAGTATCTTACATCCCTCGGGCTTGTGGCGGCAATTCAAACGGCCGTCAACGCGCCGCCCGATGGCATTGTTGCGTTTGAACACTACGGCGCGACCCTGTAAAGGTCGTCAAGCGTCTCAACCGGGTGTCGAATACATGAATCGTCTTGCCGTCATGCTTCTTGCTGGAACTGTCGCCCTTGCCGGGTGCAGCGAACAACCGCAACTTCCGCAAATGGGGGCAGACGGCAAACCGCTGCCGCAGGTTTACGCCATCGGGCCCGGCGATTCCTCGAAGGTCGTTTACCGGATGCTCGACAACATCAACACGTTGCGCGGCCGGTCCCACGAGGCGCCGCTGGCGCTGGATTCGCAACTGACGGCCGCCGCCGCGACGCATTCGCGCGACATGTCGGTGCAGAACCGGCCCTGGCACTTCGGCTCCGACGGCTCTTCGCCGATCGACCGGGTGAAGCGCACCGGATACCCCGGTCTCTTCCTGGGCGAGGACATCTCGGAAACCTACGAGACCGAGTTGCAGACGCTGGGCGCCTGGATGGACCAAAAGGACACGCGCGACGTGATCCTCGACCCGAAGGCCGTGAACCTCGGCTTTTCCTGGTATCAGGAATCGAGCGGCAAGATCTGGTGGACGCTGGTCACCGGGAACTGAGGCGGTCGCCTACGGCAGGATGAAGATCGGCGTGCCGGTCTTCACCATCGCGTAAACATCCTCCATCTCCTTGTTCGGAATGGCGATACAGCCTGCCGTCCAGTCCGTGCCGTTGGTCCGACGGCCTTCCTGGCCGTGGATGAAGATGTCGCCGCCCGGCGATTCGCCCATCGCGAGGGCCGTCTCGGCATCCGTCGCGTTGGGGTAGGAAATACCCAGAGACAGGTGGAACGCGCTGTCGGGATTGCGGCGGTTGATGATGTATTGGCCCTCGGGGGTCTTGCCGTCACCCTCGACCTGCTTCGGCCCGACCGGGTTGCCGCCCAAGCTCACTTTCTGGGCCTTCAGAATGGTGCCGTCATGCAGCAGCAGCATCGTGCGCTGTGACTTGTAGACCTGCACCTGAGTCACCTCGGGCCCGTTGTAGGTCTTGAACTTGTTGTGGCCACAGGCTGCAACGCCACCGACCAGCGCAAGGGCGAGCCCGATCCGCGCGAATGTCATCTTTCAGTCCTGCCTCTGCGCCTCTGTGGGCTTTGGCGCAGTCTACAAGAGCCGCGCCCGATTTGCCTAGACGTCACCGCCCGTCCAGCGTGAACCCTGCCGCAATTTCGACATGCGCCGACCAGCGGAACTGATCAACCACCTGCACCCAGTCGAGCCTGTAGCCCGAATCAGTCAACCGTCGCGCGTCGCGTGCAAACGTGACCGGGTTGCAGGACACCATCGCGATGACCGGACGTCCCGCACGGGCCAGTTCCGCGACCTGCGCCTCGGCCCCGGCGCGGGGCGGGTCGATCACGATCGCGTCAAAACCCTTCAGCTCCTCGGCCAGCACCGGGCGGCGAAAGAGGTCGCGTGTCTCGGTGGTAACGCGCTTCAGGCCCACCGCCCCGCGCCAGCCACGGTCGAGCGCCGCCAGCAGCGCCGCATCGCCCTCCGCCGCGTGCACCTCGGCCCGCGCGGCCAGCGGCAGGGTGAAGGTGCCGCAGCCCGCGAAGAGATCGGCCACCCGACGTGCATCGCCCACCGCGTCTTTCACCGCCGCCAACAGCGCCGCCTCGCCCTCGGCCGTCGCTTGGAGGAAGGCGCCCGGTGGCGGCACCACGCGCGCCGCGCCAAAACGTTGGCCGGGCGTCTGCCTTTGCGCGATGGTCTCGGCGTCCCAGGTCAGGCGCGCGATGCCGCCCGCCTCGGCCACCCGCGCGAGCGACAGCCGCAGTGCCCCGTCAAGCGGCTTGCCACCTGTCACCGCCAGATCCGGCCCCGCATCGGAATGGGTGACCGTCAGCGACAGCACTCCCGTGCGCGAACCGCCCGTGGTCACCAGCGCCTCCAGCGCCGGGAAGGCCGCCATCAGGCCGGGGTGCAGCAGACGACACTCCGGCACTGCGGTCACGGCATCCGAACCGGCGCCGTGAAAACCGAGGATCACGCCTTTCTTCGTCCGCCGTCCCGCCAGCGTGGCGCGCCGCCGTGATTGCGGCGGCGAGGTCAGAATGGGCCGGAACAGGGTCGATAGCCCCTGCGCCTCCAGCGCCGCGCGCACGACGCCCACCTTCCATTCAGCCACGAACCCATCCGAGGCGTGTTGCAGTGCGCAGCCCCCGCAGGCGCCATAGTGCGGACAGGGCGGCGCCACCCGATCGGGCGACGGCGCGACGATCCGCGGCGCTGGCATCGTGTCGCCGACAAGGTCGCCCTCGACGACCTCACCGGGCAGCGCGCGCGGCACATAAACCGGCCCCGGCCCGATCCCGTCGCCGAGATGGCCCAGGCGTTCGATCGTCAGCCTCACTCCGCCGCCTCTTCGGTGCCAAGAAAGCCGCCCGACTGCCGCGTCCAGTAGCGCCAGTAAAGGCCGTGGCGGGCCAGCAGCGCCGCGTGCGTGCCCTCCTCGACGATGTGGCCCGCGTCCATCACCACGATCCGGTCCATTTCGGCGATGGTGGACAGCCGGTGGGCGATGGCCAGCACCGTCTTGCCCTCCATCACCCGGCCCAGCGCCTCCTGAACCTGCGCCTCCACCTCGGAATCCAAGGCCGAGGTTGCCTCGTCCAGCACCAGAATCGGCGCGTCCTTCAGGAAGGCGCGGGCCAGCGCGATCCGCTGCCGCTGGCCACCCGACAGCTTCACACCGCGCTCGCCCAGATGCGCGTCGTAGCCGCGACGGTCCATGTGATCGACCATCCGCTCGATGAACTCATGCGCCTCGGCGCGCTTGGCGGCGGCGATCATCTCTTCGTCGCTCGCGTCGGGCCGGCCATAGAGGATGTTGTCGCGCGCCGAGCGGTTGAACATGGCGGTTTCCTGCGTGACCATCGCGATCTGGCGCCGCAGGCTTTCCTGCGTCACGTCGCGCACGTCGTGGCCATCGATCAGAATCCGCCCGGTTTCGGCGTCATAGAGCCGCAAGAGCAGCGCGACGAGGGTCGATTTCCCCGCCCCCGAGGCGCCGACGATGCCCAGCTTTTCGCCCGGCCGCACCGTCAGGTCGACGCTGTCGATCCCACCCGAGCGGCGGCCGTAGGCAAAGCCCAGGGATTCGAACCGGATCTCGCCTTTCACCCGGCCCAGCACCAGCGCCCCCGGCTTGTCGGTCAGCGAGTGCGGCGGGGTCAGGGTGTTCATGCCATCCTCGACCTCGCCCACGCTGCCGTAGATGCCCATCAGCGACATGCTGACCCAGCCGGTCATCTGCGCGATGCGGATCGCGATGGCGCCCGAGGCGGCGATGTCGCCTATTGTGGCGTGGCCCTGTGACCAGAGCAGAATCGCGCCGCCGACCAGCAGCACCGGCAGCACCCCCGCAAGCACCATCAGCGTGAACCGGAACCAGGTCGAAACCACGCCGAAATCGAGCGCCCGCTCCCGGTAGCCTGCCATCGCTGACAGGGCCGAGCGATCCTCATACTCGGCATGAGCGAACAGCTTCACCGTCTTGATGTTGGTGATCGAGTCCACCACCTGGCCCGTGACCATCGCACGGGCCGAGGCGCGGGCAGCGGATTTGCCGCGCACGCGGGGCACGAACCAGCGGATGAGGGCAAGGTAGGCGATCAGCCACAGGGTCAGCGCCAGCGCGATCCGCGAATCCACCGCCAGAAGGAAGACCGCCGAACTGACCAGCGAGGCCAGCGCAAAGGCCACCACGTTGACCATTTCGGTCGCCACATCCGTCGCCGCCCGCGCCGTCTGCATCTGTTTTTGCGCGATGCGGCCGGCGAAGTCGTTGTCGAAAAACGTCACCGACTGCCCCATCGTGAAGCGGTGCAGCCGCGACAGGACCAGAGGCAGCAGGTTCGGCCCCAGCGTGATCGAGACGGTCGCGGTCGACATCCCGAAGATGAGCGGACGCGCAAGGATGTAAAACAGCGTGAAGCCGAGATAGAGCGGCCAGTGCTGGCGCAACACCCCGGCCTGGCCCGCGGCCTGCGCCGTGTCGACGACGGCACCCAGAAGCATGGCCGAGATGACCTCCAGCGTGCCCGCCGCGGCAGAGATCGCGGCCGACCACAGCAGCGCGCTCCAGGCGCCGCTGAAGCACCAGACGAAGAAGGCGCCAAGGGTGCGCGGCGGCGCACGGTCGGCGGGGCGGAACGGGTCGATCCAGCTTCCCAGGGTCATTCGGCGGCCTCATCTTGCGGTTCGACGCCGATGAAGCCACCCGATTGCCGGTTCCAGAGCCGGGCATAAAGCCCGCCACTCGCCAGCAACACGGCATGGGTGCCATCCTCGGCGATATGCCCATCATCCAGCACCACGATCCGGTCCATATGCGCGATGGTCGACAGCCGGTGGGCGATCGCGATCACGGTCTTGCCCTGCATCAGACCGAAAAGCGTCTCCTGAATCGCCGCCTCCACCTCGCTGTCGAGGGCGCTCGTGGCCTCGTCGAGCACCAGGATCGGCGCGTCCTTCAGGATCACGCGAGCCAGTGCGATGCGTTGCCGCTGACCACCCGACAGCTTCACGCCGCGCTCGCCCACCCGCGCGTCATAACCCTGGCGGCCGTCACTGTCCTGCAAGGTCGCAATGAACCCGTCCGCCGCCGCCCGCTGCGCGGCCTTGCGCATCTCGGCCTCGGTCGCCTCGGGCCGACCGTAGAGAATGTTCTCGCGCACCGAGCGATGAAGCAGCGCGTTATCCTGCTGCACCATACCGATTTCGCGGCGCAGGCTCTCTTGCGTGACGGCGCAGATATCCTGACCGTCGATCAGGATCTGCCCGCCCTCCATGTCGTAAAACCGCAACAGCAGCTTGACGAGGGTCGATTTGCCCGCGCCCGAGCGCCCGATCAGCCCGATCTTTTCACCCGGCCGGATGGTCAGGGTCACACCGTCCAGGCCCCCGCTGCCCCGCCCGTAATGATGGCTGACGCCCCGCACCTCGATCCGCCCTTCGGTCAGCCACAGGGGCCTGGCGTCCGGCGCGTCGACCAGGGTCACCGGCTGCGCGATGGTCTCCATCCCCTCGGCGACAATGCCCAGCGCCTGCACCAGCGCCGTGGTGGCCCACATGATCCAGTAGGTCATGTTGTTCAGCCGCAGGACCAGCGCCGTGGCCGCGGCGACCACGCCGACGCTGGCCTGCCCGTGAAACCAGAGGTAAAGCGCCCAGGACGTGACCGAGACGATCAACCCGCCGTTCAGCACGGTCAGCATGATGTCCATCTTGGTCACGACACGCATTTCGACCTGAAACTTCTCCCGCGCGGTCTCGATCACTTCCTTCGCGTAATTGATCTCGTCGTCTTGGTGTGCGAAGAGCTTGACCGAGTGGATGTTGGTGTAAGCGTCCACCACGCGCCCGATCACCGCCGAGCGCGCATCCGATGCAGCCTTCGACGCCGGCCCCGCCCGCGTCAGCGTCCAGCGCACCAGAGCGGCGTAAAGCACCAGCCAGACCAGCAGCGGCAGCACCAGACGCGGGTCGGCGCTGCTCAGAACCGCCCCCGCGCCGATCAGCGTTGTCGTCGCAAAGGTCACCGCATCAAAGGTCTGGAACACCGCATCGCCCGCGGCGGGCGGCGTCTGCATGATCCGGTTGGCGATGCGCCCGGCGAAGTCGTTCTCGAACCAGCCGACCGACTGACGCAACACATGCCGGTGCGCGCGCCAGCGGATCATGGTGCCGAAGTTCGGCAGGATCGTGTTGTGCAACAATGTCGTGTTCAGCGCCGCAAGCAGCGGGCGAACCAGCAGCACCACCGCCCCGGCCAGCAGAAACTCGGTGCCATAGGTCACCCAGACGTCGTCGGGTGTGCCCTTCGACAGAAGATCGACCAGTCGGCCGACGTACCAGATCAGCCCGACCTCGATCAGCGCGACCAGCGACGAGGTGACGGTGGTCAGGGCGAAGACCCGGCGGAAGGGGCGCACATACTCGCGCAGAAACGGCCACAGACGCCGAGGTGGCGCGTCTGTCTCGATGTAGGGCGTGTAGGGATCGACAAGCCGTTCGAAAAACCCGAGCACGGTGGCCTCTTCGCGCGTTACCAAGGGGATATAGCCCGCTTCGGTCCGAAGGGAAACCGCTCAGTGCCGGAAGAGGTAGACCACACCGACGGCGATCATGGCGCCCATCACGGCATCGAACACGCGCATCCGCCGTCCCTGCGACAGAAACCGCCGCAGGACATTGCCCAGCGCCGCCCAACCGAAGGCCGATGAAAGGCCCACCACGACAAACACCCCGGCGATCATCAGAGCCGTGGTGACAGGATGCGCCGGGTTGACGAACTGCGCCGTCAGCGAGATCGCCATCACCCAGGCTTTCGGGTTCACCCACTGGAAGGCCGCCGCCTCGTGAAAGCGAAAGGGCCGCGCCGACGCCGCAGAAGACCCTAAACCGCCCGAAGTTGCGATTTTCCACGCCACCCATAGCAGCATGGCCGCGCCACCGTAGCGCAGAACCTCGCGCAGGAACGCGCTGGCCTGAAACGCCTCGCCCAGAAACAGGCCGACGATGAACACCATCAGCGGAAACCCGAGGCCGACCCCCAACGCGTGCGGAACCGTCTGCCGGAGCCCGAAGTTCACCCCGGAACTCGCCAGCAGCGCGTTGTTCGGTCCTGGCGTCCAGGCCGAAGCGAAGGCAAGCGCGAAGAGGGTCAGGAAGGCGTCAAGGGTCATGATCGGTCAGTCAGGATGGCTGACCGATCTAGGCGCGGCCCGGTGCGCGGGTCAAGTCAGGAGTTCATCACGCCCAAGGGCGAACCCCGAGGCGATCCACCGCGCCTCAAGCTCGGCAAGGCGGGCGCCCAGCGCGGTGCCGGTGTAAGCAGGCATCAGGTCGGCCGCGCGCAATGGAAACTTCGCCGCCGCCCCGGTCGCCACCTGCCCCCGCCAGTCCTCGGCCGGGGTCGACCCCATCAGCGCCGCTCGTGCCAGCACCGCATCCGTGGCGACGAGCGCACCGAACCGGTATCCAAGCTCGCCCGCACCACGGGTTGACGCCATTTCGTCTCTGATCAGGCCCAGAATGCGCGACTCTTCCCGTGAAAGACGCAGAGCCGCCTGAACATCCTTGCCGCCAAGAACCGCCAGACGCCGCGGCCAGCGCGGAAGAAGCCCCCCCTCCAGATGGACCAGCACCGGCAAGGCACCCGGATCGGCGCCGGGGAGCACATGGGTCAGAACCCCGCAGCGGGCCATCGCCGCAACGGCCGGGGCGGGGTCCGGCGCCGCGAGGAGCTTTCGCATTTCGGCGCCCAGCCGTTCATGCGAAAGCGTGTCTATTCCGGCCGAATGTGCGGCACAGGCGGCCAATCCCTCCGCGTCGAACCCGCCCGCCGGATTGGCATACCAGGCATGGAAGCGAAAGAACCGCAAGATGCGCAGATAATCCTCTTCGATCCGCGCCACCGGATCGCCGACGAAGCGCAGCCGCCTGGCTCGCAGGTCCGCCAGACCGCCAAGCGGGTCCACCACCTCGCCATCCGGCGTGGCGTAGATCGCATTCATGGTGAAATCGCGACGCGACGCATCCTCGGCCACGTCCTCGGAAAACGCGACGGTCGCATGGCGGCCGAAGGTCTCCACATCGCGTCGAAAGGTGGTCACCTCATAGGGAGCGCCGCCGCTGACGACGGTGATGGTGCCGTGTTCGATACCCGTCGGCACCGCCCTCAGGCCCGCCGCTTCCGCCAATGCAGACACGGTTTCCGGCCGCGCATCGGTCGCGATGTCGACATCCGCCACCAGTTCGCCCAGCAGCGCGTTGCGCACACAGCCGCCGACAAACAGCGCGCGATGCCCGGCCCCGGTCAGCGCCCGGCAGACCGCCTGCGTTTCGGCCCGCGCCATCCAGTCGCCGCCGATCTTCATTCGGCCATCCGCCGCGCAAGACCGTAAAGGATCCGCGCCGTGGCGCCCCAGATGTAGTATGGGCCCCAAGGCACCGTATAGTAATGCCGCCATTCCTCGCGCCAGCGTCGCCGCTCCACCCGAAAGCGTGTCAGGTCGGTCACATGAGCGAGCGGCACCCGGAACACTTCGACCACTTCGTCGTCTTGCAGGACCGGGGCAAAATCGGCCCTGATCCGACCCAGGATCGGCGTCATCGTGAAGTTCGTCACCGTTTCATGCGAAGGCAGCCGCCCCAGCACCTCGACCAGGGCGGGATCGAGGCCGATCTCTTCGTGCGCCTCGCGCAGCGCCGCGGCTTCGATGCTGATGTCCGACGCCTCGACCTTGCCGCCCGGAAAGGCGATCTGCCCCGGATGATGCTTGAGATGCGAGGATCGTTTGGTCAGGATCACCTCGTCCCCGCGCGCGCCGATCAGGGGTACCAGCACGGCGGCCGACCGCAAAACGCGGCCAACCGGGGGCCGGTAATCCGGAGTCAGGTCGAAATCGGATGACCTGTCAGCCGACTGCGACAGCGCCCGCATGACCGCGGCGAAGGGGTCATGCGATGGCACCGGCACCCTCCGCCGCATCACGCCCAAGGGTTGCGGGGTCGAACTCGTAATGTGCGCCGCAGAACTGGCAATCGGCGGTCACGATCCCCGCTGGCGTCACCATGCTGGCGATATCGTCGGCCGAATAAATCGACAGGCTCTGGCGCACCTTGTCGGCCGAGCATGAACAGCCGAAGGCAACCGGCTGCGGATCGAAGACACGCGGCCCCTCTTCGTGGAACAGCCGCACCAGAAGGTCGGTCGGCTGCACGGACGGCCCAACCAGTTCCAGTTCTTCCACAGTATCGAGCAGGAGGTTGGCGCGCCGCCAGTTTTCTTCATCCTCGCCGTCCAGCATGTCGGTGGGTGCCAGCAGTCCGCCCGCACCCGAGCCGCCCTCGCCCTTGGCGAACGGCGAGGCCTTCGGCATGTGTTGCAGCATGACCCCGCCAGCGCGCCACTCCGAACTGCCCCCCGGCACGGAGGATTGGCCGAAGGTCAGCGCAAACCGGGTCGGCAACTGTTCCGACTGGGCGAAATATGTCTCTGCGCAGGCTGAAAGCGAGCCGCCGTTCAGCGGCGTGATCCCCTGATAGGGCACCATTCCACGGCCCTGGTCGATGATGATGGTGAAATAACCTTCGCCGATCAGATCGAAAGGCCGGGTCGTCGGCTCCAGCGCATCGGCATCGAAGTTCGCATAGGCACGGATGCGCGAGGGCGCGCCTTCCGCCGTGGGGGCGTAGTAGTCGGTCGCGATCAGCTTTGCGGCTCCGGCGCCCCGGATTTGCAGTGAAAGCCGCCACCGCAACTTGATCGTCTGCCCGATCAGGGCCGTCAGCAGCGCCGCCTCGGCCACCAGGGCACCGATCGCGGGGGGGTAGTCGTGCTGCCGCAGAATGCGGTCCAGCGCGCCGTCCAGGCGGGCGATGCGGCCGCGGATGTCGGCGCGGTCCAGTTGAAATGGCAGGACGGTATCGTCCCAGGCGATTCGTGATCCGAGTGTCATGGGGTTTCCTTGCGCCATGCGTCTTGGCATACCGCCGTAATATAGGCGCGGCAACCGGGGCACCAAGGGAGGCCAGATGATCAGACGATTCGGCGAACCGGTCGAAACCGGACGGCGCTACCGGCGACGACCCGGCGTTTATGCCATCCTGCGCGACGGCGACGCTGTTCTGGTGACGCACCAGGCCGCGCCGATCCCGGAATTCCAGCTGCCCGGTGGCGGCATCGACCCGAGAGAGCAGCCGATTCGCGCGCTGCATCGCGAGGTGATCGAAGAGACCGGCTGGCGCATTGCGGTGGAGCGGCGGTTGGGGGCCTTCCGCCGCTTCACCTACATGCCCGAATACGACTTCTGGGCCGAAAAGCTCTGCACGGTCTACCTTGCCCGTCCGGTCCTCCGGCTCGGGCCGCCATCGGAGGCGGGGCACACGGCCGTGTGGATGACGCTGCAAGCCGCGGCCCTCGAACTGGGAAACGCGGGCGACCGGGCGTTCCTGCGCGGGCTCCTCTAGCCCGCTAGCGGACCGCGTTCGAGCAGGACGGCCGAAACGTCGTCCGCAAAATCGGGCGTGCCGGCGAAGCCGTGAAGGCCGCGGACGATGCTGTTGAGAAAGGCCATGCCGCCCACCCCCGCGTTCGCGATGGCAAGTTCCGCGATTCCCGCTTCGCCAAGCTGGGCGCCCTGCGCATCCATGCATTCGGTCATGCCATCCGACATCAGCAAGAGCCGGTCACCGGGCGCGAGCGACAGGGTCACACGGTCATAGCGCGCTCCGGGGATCAAGCCGACCGGCAGACCACCCGTCCCAATGAACTCCACCGTGCCGTTCGCCCGCTGCACCGCGGGGTGGGGGTGTCCGGCCTGCACGAGCGCCGTATCGCCGGTCTGCAAGTCCACGTCGGCGTAAAGCAGCGTCAGGTATTGTTCCGTCTGGATGTCGTCGAGCAGCAGACGGTTCAGCGCCTCGGCCACCTGTTCCGGCGGGCGACCGTCGCGCTGGCCGCCGGGCCCCATGACCAACGCGATGTTCTGTTCGGGTGCGGCCCCCGACAGCACGCCCGCCAGCCGTGCCGTCATGATCGCCGAGGCGACGCCATGCCCGGAGACGTCGATGGCAAACAGGCCGACGCGCCGGTCGTTGATCGGGAAGACGCCGACCAGATCGCCGCCAACATGGCCGCTGGGCTGCAGGAGCAGGGAGACCTGCGCCCGGCCGAAGTCGTGGTGGCGCACCGGCACCAGCGACTGCTGCAGCTTGCGCGCCTCGATCAGGTCGCGATCAAGCGAATCATAGAGCTTTCGCATCTCGGCAAGGGTGGCGCCGATCATGTGGTTCTTTTGGGTCAGCTCCCGCTCCATCCGCAGGATTCGTTCGCCGGCGGTGATGCGGGCGTGAAGTTCCTCGGAATCGACCGGCTTGGCGAGGAAATCGTCGGCACCGGCATCCAGTCCGCGCGCGGCCTCGCCCTTTTCGGAGCGCGATGTCAGAAGGATGAAATAGCCATAGCCGTCACGCGGAAGGGCGCGGAAGGCGGCGCAGAATTCCAGCCCCGACATGCCGGGCATCATCCAGTCGCTGAGCACGAAGTCGAATCGGTTCAGGCGGCAAAGCGCCAGCGCGTCCTCGCCCGAGCCCGCCTCCATCACGTGATAGCCGCGCCGCAGGAGTGACGCAGTGAGGATTTTCCGCTGCGCCCGGCTGTCATCAACCACCAGCACGTTGCGGGGCGCCACCGGAGAGCGGGTGAGCATCGGATCGTAGGTCTTCAGCACGGCAATGTTCAATTCCCCGACCCTTCCACAGTACCGGCTAAGGATTCGCCCAAAGCCCTTAAGCCCGGATGAATGCTAAACTTGCGTTTATTCATGCCCGAGGCCGTTACCGGCCGTTAAGTGAAACAGCCGCAAGGTTGCTGCGGGTGCGGGGCGGTCTTGGGCAAAACGGGGATCGCGATGATCGATTGGGACAGGGTTGACTGTCTGCGCGCCGAAATCGGCGAGGCGGATTTTGGAGAGGTCGTCGACCTCTTCCTCGAAGAGGTGGAGGAGGTGCTTGGCCGCCTGTCCACCCATGCGCGGCCACGGCAGTTGGAGGCCGATCTGCACTTCCTGAAAGGAAGCGCGCTGAACCTTGGCTTTGCCGACCTTGCCGCGCTCTGCCAGGTCGAGGAGCGGCGGGCGGAGGCGGGCACACCGATCGACCGGGCCCCGGTCGCAGCGCTTTACGCGGCGTCGCGGCAGGCGTTTCTGGCCCGTTTGCGGCCTTCAGGGCGACGCGGACAGGCCGCCTAGATCAGGAATTCCGCCAGGGTCTCGTCGCCCGTGATGTCGCGATAGACGAACCCGGCGGCATCCAGCCGACCGAACAGACGCGCAAAATTGTCAGCATGGCCGGTTTCGATCCCGATCAGAACCGAGCCGAAATTGCGTGCCGATTTCTTGAGGTATTCGAAGCGGGCGATGTCATCTTCGGGGCTCAGCATCTCGAGGAAGTCACGCAGGGCCCCGGGGCGCTGAGGCAGGCGAAGGATGAAGTATTTCTTCAGGCCCGAATAGCGCTGTGCCCGTTCCTTCACCTCCGGAAGCCGCTCGAAATCGAAGTTGCCGCCCGAGGTGATGCAGACCACCGTCTTGCCCGCAAGCTGGGCGCCAAGTTCCGGCAGCACATCAACCGACAGCGCGCCGGCGGGTTCCAGCACGATGCCCTCGACGTTGAGCATTTCGAGCATGGTCACGCAGATGCGGTCTTCGGGCGCCAGAAGGACTTTCGCCGGGTCGATCCCGCGCAGCCGGTCGAAGGGACGCTCGCCGATCCGCGCCACTGCGGCACCGTCGACGAAACTGTTCACCCTGGGCAGCGTTACGGGCTGCCCGGCCGACAGTGCCGCCGTCAGGCTGGCGCCACCCAGCGGCTCGACAAAGCGGAAATCGGTGGCGGGCGCGGTTTCGCCCAGATAGCCCGTGACCCCGGCCGACAAGCCGCCGCCGCCGACGGGAAGGATCACCAGATCGGGCGCGCGACCAAGCTGGGCGAGCAGTTCCACCGCCACCGAGGCCTGGCCCTCGATCACGTCGGGATCATCGAAGGGCGACAGGAAATGGCCGCCGACGCTGGCACAATAGGCCTGCGCCGAAGCCAGCGACTGGTCGAAATAATCGCCGATCAACCGGATATCGATGCTGTCACCGCCAAAGGTCCGCGTCTTCTCGATCTTCTGCTGCGGCGTTGTCACCGGCATGAAGATCGTGCCCTTCACCCCGAAGTGGCGGCAGGCGTAGGCCACGCCCTGCGCATGGTTGCCCGCACTGGCGCAGACGAATTGCCGCTGCCCCGGATCGCGGGCCAGAACCTTGCGCATCGCGTTCACGGCGCCGCGGATCTTGTAACTGCGCACCGGGCTCAGGTCTTCCCGCTTCAGCAGGATCTCGGCCCCATAGCGCTGCGACAGGTGGTCGTTGCGCTGCAGGGGCGTCGCGTGAAACAGCGCGCGCAGCGCCTCGGTGGCGGCCTCGGCGGCCCTGGTGAATTCGGTCATGCGAAAGAACTCGCCCGGCAGCGCCCGAAACGCAAGCGTCAAGCGGCGCGGCATTCTTGCCCTCGGGGGGGAAACGGGATAATCGCGCGCAGTCGCCCTGAAATGCTGGAGGTTTCGATGTCCGCGCCGAAGAAAGTGGTGCTTGCCTATTCCGGGGGGCTCGATACCTCGATCATCCTCAAGTGGCTGCAGACCGAATACGGCTGCGAGGTGGTGACCTTCACCGCCGACCTCGGCCAGGGCGAAGAGCTTGACCCGGCGCGGGAAAAGGCGATCCTTCTGGGTATCAAGCCGGAAAACATCCACATCGTCGATGTGCGCGAGGAGTTCGTGCGCGACTTCGTGTTCCCGATGTTCCGCGCCAATGCGCTTTACGAGGGGCTCTATCTGCTGGGCACCTCGATCGCGCGCCCGCTGATTTCCAAGCATCTGGTGCGGATCGCCGAGGAAACCGGGGCCGATGCCGTAGCGCATGGCGCAACCGGCAAGGGCAACGATCAGGTCCGGTTCGAGCTGTCGGCCTATGCGCTGAACCCGGCTATCCGGGTGATCGCGCCCTGGCGCGAATGGGATCTGACCAGCCGCACGAGGTTGCTGGAATTCGCCGAGGCGAACCAGATCCCGATCTCCAAGGACAAGCGTGGCGAGGCGCCCTTCTCGGTCGATGCGAACCTGCTGCACACCTCGTCCGAGGGCAAGGCGCTGGAAAACCCGGGCAATGAGGCGCCCGATTATGTGTATCAGCGCACCGTGGACCCCGAGAAGGCGCCCGACACGCCCGAGATGGTGGAGGTTACCTTCGAAAAGGGCGACGCGGTGGCGATCAACGGCGACCGGTTGAGCCCGGCCACGATTCTCACCCGGCTGAACGAACTCGGTGGCAAGCATGGCGTGGGGCGGCTTGATCTGGTCGAGAACCGCTTCGTCGGCATGAAGTCGCGCGGGGTCTATGAGACTCCGGGCGGCACGATCCTGCTGGAGGCGCACCGGGGCATCGAGCAGATCACCCTCGATTCGGGCGCGGGGCATCTGAAGGATTCGATTATGCCGCGCTATGCCGAACTGATCTACAACGGGTTCTGGTTCTCGCCCGAGCGCGAAATGTTGCAGGCGCTGATCGACAAATCGCAGGAACATGTGACCGGCACGGTGCGCGTGAAGCTTTACAAGGGGCTGGCCCGCACGGTGGCGCGCTGGTCGGAGCACTCGCTTTACTCCGAGAAGCATGTGACCTTCGAGGAGGACGCGGGCGCCTACGACCAGAAGGATGCGGCGGGGTTCATCAAGTTGAACGCGCTGCGGCTGAAGCTGATCGCCACGCGGAATGCGCGGTTCAAGTAGGGCATCTATTCTGCGAAGGTTCTCGGAAGGGATCGGCCGCGGTCGGCCCCTTTTCCCTGCAAGCTGTGCGCCCTCAGTCGCTCGTAGAAGGGCAGCGCCTCGGCCGCGAGCGCCGCAAAGGCCGGGGACAGGTCCGGCAACGGCTCCTCCGCCCCCTCGAACCCGGTCGAGCCATGCACCGCGCCATACCAGTGCGAGGCCCAGATGCCGTCGTAGGGCTTCGGCCCGGCGGGCCAGGACAGCATCGCCGGGTCGAACGCGATCCTCAGCGCGGCGCAAAGCCGACCCAGCGCCCCGGCCGGATCGGCGCGGATATCGGCGCTGTCGATCACCAGCGGGGCACGGCCGGACCAGCCCGCCACCTCGTCGAACAGGTCCGCCTGCTGGACAAAACCGATGTCCACCAGCGTCGGCGCCTCGCGTTTTTTCGCATAGCTCGCCACAACGCGCGCCGGGTGGCGGATCAGGAAGACATTCTCGCACGCCCGCATGAAGGACCGCTCGAACCCGCGGATCATGTGGAGCGTCATGTGTTTTTGGTAAAACAGGCTCTTTCCCTGCGGAATCGGCCCTGCACAGTCGGCAGCCACCCGACCCGGATCGGCCTCGCCCGCCGCGATTACCGCATGGCGCATCGGGTGGTCGATGCCGGTCGCCGCCAGATAGGCGGCGTAGAACGGTTCATCCCACACAGCGCAATCGGCCCGCTGCGCGAAGGCATACATCATCGCCGTGGACAGGTTCCGGGGGCCGGACCACATGGCAATACGCATCAGGCGCACTCCACCGCGATCAGCGCCTTGTAGAGGCTCCGAAGCCGCTCCGTCACCGGCCCGACTTCGCCCGTGCCGATCACCCGCCCGTCGATCACCCCGACCGCCGTCTGCGCACCGAAGGTGCCGGTCAGGAACGCCTCGTCGGCGCCATAGGTTTCGACCAGTGAGAAGTTCCGCTCAAAGACCGGGATGTCGTTCGCGCGGCAGAGGTCGATGACCTTCTGGCGCGTGATCCCGTTCATGCAGTAATCACCGGTCGAGGTCCAAACCTGCCCTTTTCGGACGATGAAGAAGTTGCAGGCGTTGGTCGTGTTCACGAAACCATGCACGTCAAGCATCAATGCCTCGTCCGCCCCGGCCTTTTCGGCGGCGATGCAGGCAAGGATGCAGTTCAGCTTGGAGTGGCTGTTGAGTTTGGGATCCTGGCTCATCGGCAGGCCACGAATCTGCGGAACGGTCGCCAGCCGGATCGGACGCCGGAGTTTCGGCATCGAGTGTTCGAGAATGATCACGATGGTCGGGCCCGAGCGTGACAGTGATGGGTGCTGGAACGGCCGGTGCTTCACCCCGCGCGTGACCATCAGGCGGGCGTGGGCGTCATGCTCCATCCCGTTGGCGAGTCTCAGGTCGTCCAGCGCCTGCGCGATCTCGGCCTTGCTGCGGCCGATATCAAGGTCGATGGCCTTGGCGGCCTCAAAAAGCCGGTCGAGGTGCTCATCGAGGAAGGCAAAACGGCCGTGGTAGAGGCGCAACCCCTCCCACACGCCATCACCCAGCATGAATCCGCTGTCATAGACACTGATCAGTGCCTCGGCCTTCGGCACGATGCGACCATTGACGTGGATCAGGATCGCGTCGTTGCGAGCATCTTCCTCGGCTTGGTGGGTCGTCACATGGGTCATGCTGTTGCCTTAGGGTTGGGTGGCAAGGAAAGCCTCGACTTCGGCGCGGGTCGGCATTGCCTCGGCCGCGCCGGGGCGGGTCACTTGCAGTGCGGCGGCCCCGGCGGCAAAACGCATCGCGGCGGCGCGCGGCTCGTTCCGGTCGAGCGCTGCCGCGAGCGAGCCGATGAAGCAATCGCCCGCGCCCGTGGTGTCGACCGGCGTCACCGGGAAGGAGGGTTGGAAAATCGTCTCTGCGCCGGCCGAAATCCATTCCGCCCCGCGCGAGCCCTTGGTGACGATGACGCCCTCGACTGGCAACGCCTCAAGCCGCTGGCCCAGTGCTGCAACCAGCGACGCCGCCTCCCCTTCGTTCATCACCAGAAGGCTGACATGGGCGAGCACGGCCTGCACGGCCGCAACGCTGAACGGTGCCGCGGAGTAGATCACGCGCAATCCGCGCGCAGCCGCCGCGGTTGCCGTTTCCGCCTGAAGGTTGGTCTCGTTTTGCAGCAAGACCGTATCTGCAGTGGTCGAAAGAGTCATCGCGCCGCTGACTTGCGCCGGGGTCAAGGCCGCGTTCGCCCCGGCGTGGATGACGATCGCATTCTCGGCCTGCGGATCGACGTTGATGATCGCATGGCCCGTGGCAGCCGCGACTTCAGCCACATGCGCCAGATCGACGCCGAAAGCCTTGAGTTTGCGAAGCGCCCAGCCGCCCTCGGCCCCCACCGCGCCGATGTGACAGACCCGTGCCCCGGCGCGCGCAGCCGCAACCGACTGGTTGGCGCCTTTGCCGCCAAGGCCCGTCGCATAACTCAGCGCCGCCAGCGTTTCGCCCGGCATGGGCAGATGCGGCACGCGGTAGATGTGGTCGATGTTGATCGACCCCAGATTCCAGATTGCCATCACACCCCCCTGTCGTGTCGCAGGTGTAGCGCGTTGGGCAGCCGCCTCGCAACAGTTGCTGATTTCGCGCTTTCCCGCGCAGGGGTGGTTTTGTAGGGTCGGGCCTTGTCCGGGGGGTGGATTTGGCCGAGAACGATGCAAACGTGACGCCGATGATGGCGCAGTTTCTGGCGACGAAGGCGCAATACCCCGACGCGCTCTTGTTCTATCGGATGGGCGATTTCTACGAGATGTTCTTTGACGATGCCGTCGCGGCGTCCGAGGCGCTGGATATCGCCCTGACCAAGCGCGGCAAGCATCTGGGCGAAGATATCGCCATGTGCGGCGTGCCGGTCTTCGCCGCCGAAGGCTATCTGCTGACGCTGATCCGCAAGGGTTTTCGCGTCGCCGTCGCCGAGCAGATGGAAGACCCGGCCGAAGCCAAGAAGCGCGGATCGAAATCGGTCGTGCGGCGCGAGGTCGTCCGACTGGTCACCCCCGGCACGCTGACCGAGGAGAGCCTGCTCGAGGCGCGGCGGCACAACTATCTGGCGGCCTTCGCCGAAGTGCGGGATGAGGCGGCATTGGCATGGGTGGATGTCTCGACCGGCGAGGTAATGGTGGCGCCCTGCCCGCTGGTGCGGCTGGGGCCGGAACTGGCCCGCCTTTCTCCGCGCGAAGTGCTGGTCAGTGAGGTGCGCGAACACGATCTGGCCGAACTGGTGTCTGATTCGGGAGCGGCGATAACGCCTTTGGCGCGGGCGAGTCTGGACAGCGCAGGGGCGGAAAAGCGGCTATGCGCGCTGTGGCAGGTGGCTAGCCTTGATGCCTTTGGCGGTTTCGGGCGGGCGGAACTGGCGGCGCTGGGTGGCCTGGTGGCCTATCTGGAGCTGACCCAGCGCGGCAAGCTACCCCTATTGCGCCCGCCAGTGAAGGACGCCGCACAGGGCCGCGTCCAGATTGATGCGGCAACCCGGCGCAATCTCGAGATCACCGCGACCCTTTCTGGCGAGCGCGAGGGGTCGCTTCTGGCGGCTGTGGATCGAACGCTGACGGCGGCGGGCGGACGGTTGCTGGAGCGTCGGCTCGGTGCGCCGTCGCGCGATCTGTCGGAGATTCACCGCAGGCAGGCCGCGGTGCGATTTCTGCTGGAACAGAGACCATTGGCGGGCGCCCTGCGGGACGATCTGCGCCACGTTCCCGACATTGACCGCGCGCTGTCGCGCATCGCGCTCGACCGGGGCGGCCCGCGCGATCTGGCGGCAATCCGCAACGGGCTGGGTCAGGCCGCACGGATTGCCGGGCGACTGGCGGGGTCGGAGGCTGCGCTTCTGACCGAAGCAGCGCGGGCTCTGGTCGGACACGAGCGGCTTATCGGCCTGCTCGAGGCGGCGCTGGTCGCCGAACCGCCCCTGCTGGCTCGCGATGGCGGCTTCATCGCATCGGGGTATGACACAGAACTGGACGAGACTCGGGCCCTTCGCGACGAGGGGCGCGGGGTGATTGCGCGGATGCAGGCCGAGTATGCCGGCGAAACCGGGGTTCTAGGCCTCAAGATCAAGCACAACAACGTGCTGGGGTACTTCATCGAGACGACCGCCACTCACGCCGAACGGATGCTGGCACCCCCCCTGTCGGCGCGCTTCATCCACCGCCAGACCACCGCCAATCAGGTCCGCTTCACCACGCTGGAACTGAGCGAGATGGAAACCCGTATCCTGAATGCAGGGGCCCATGCGCTGGATATTGAAAAGCGGCTCCATGACGGCCTGAAGGGCTCCATTCTGGACGTGGCGCCCGCCATCGCCGAGGCCGCGCGCGGGTTGGCCGAGATCGACCTGGCGGCGGCACTCGCCGATCTTGCTGCCGCCGAGGACTGGGTGGAGCCCAGGGTGGACGACAGCCACGCCTTCCACGTGATCGGCGGTCGCCATCCGGTGGTGGAACGGGCGCTGCGGCGTCAGGGCGGAGCGCCCTTTGTGGCCAACGATTGCGCGCTGACGGAGGGCGGCACACCTGCGATCTGGCTGCTGACCGGGCCGAACATGGCGGGGAAATCGACCTTTCTGCGCCAGAATGCGCTGATCGCCCTGTTGGCGCAGGCGGGCAGCTATGTCCCTGCCCTCTCCGCCCATGTCGGCCTTGTCAGCCAGATCTTCAGCCGGGTTGGCGCGGCCGATGATCTTGCTCGGGGGCGATCAACCTTCATGGTCGAGATGGTCGAGACGGCGGCGATCCTGAACCAGGCCGACGACCGCGCGCTGGTGATCCTCGACGAGATCGGCCGCGGGACGGCGACCTATGACGGCCTCTCCATCGCCTGGGCGACGCTGGAACACCTCCATGACGTGAACCGTTGCCGGGCCCTTTTCGCCACGCATTACCATGAGATGACGACGCTCGCCGGGCGGCTGGCGGGGGTGGAGAACGCCACCGTGACGGTGCGCGAGTGGCAGGGCGACGTGATCTTCCTGCATGAGGTGCGCAAGGGCGCGGCCGACCGTTCCTATGGCGTGCAGGTGGCACGGCTGGCCGGGCTGCCGGAGTCGGTGGTCGCCCGGGCGCGCGTGGTGCTGGAGGCGCTGGAAAAGGGTGAACGCGAGGGCGGCACCCGTCGACGGGCGCTGATAGAGGATCTGCCGCTCTTCGCCGCCTCGGCGTCCACGCCGCGCGCGCCCTCTGTGACCAAGCTGTCGGTGGTCGAGGCGCGGCTGTCAGCCATCCACCCCGACGACCTCACACCGATGGAGGCGCTGCGCCTGATCTACGACCTGCGCGGCCTCCTGACGCCAAACATATGAGCCTGGCGCCCTAACCTTTCGGTCCTCAAGTATCCCGGCCCCTCGGCTCAGCCGCCGGTGTTCGACGACACGCCCACCTGTGCCGGCCTCAGCAGGCGATCGTGCAGGCGGAAGCCGGCGCCCATAACTTCGACGATCGTGCCCGCCTTGGTCCCGGGCAGCGGGGCCTCGAACATCGCCTGATGTTCCTTCGGGTCGAAGGCATCGCCCGCTGCGGGGCGGATGATCTCGATCCCGTGCTTGGCGAAGACGTTCTGCAACTCGCGCAGCGTCAGCGACACACCGTCCAGCAGCGGGCCCGACACCGCCTTCTGCTCGTCCGTGGCATGGTCGAGCGCGCGGCTGAGGCTGTCGTAGACCGGCAGCATGTCGCGGGCGAATTTCGAGCCGCCATACTGTTCGGCCTCGCGGCGGTCACGCTCTGCCCGCTTGCGTGAATTCTCCATATCCGCCAGCGCGCGCATGAAGCGGTCGCGCAGGTCGTCACGCTCGGCGCGCAGCTTCTCCAGCTCTTCGGCGTCGATGTATTCGATGCCCTCGTCATGCATCCCGGCCATCGCGGCGGTGGTGTCTTCGGTCTTCGCTTCGTCTGCCATTCTCTATCCCTTGCCGGGGTCGGACAGGAGCCGCCCCACCAATTGCGCCGTGTAGTCAACGATCGGCACGATGCGGCCATAGTTCAGCCGTGTCGGCCCGATCACCCCCACAGCACCGATGATCTTACGGTCAGCGTTCATATAGGGAGAGACCACCAGAGAGGAACCCGAAAGTGAGAAAAGCTTGTTCTCCGAACCGATAAAAATGCGCACACCCTCACCCTCTTCGGCCAGTTCCAGGAACTGCGCGATGTCGCGCTTGCGCTCCAGGTCGTCGAACAGGTTGCGGATGCGGTCAAGATCGGCGACTTCGGTGGCGTCGTCGATCAGGTTCGCGCGGCCGCGGACGATCAGCCGCTCCTGCGGGCTTCCGCCGCCATCCCAGACGGCAAGGCCGCTTTCGACCAAGGCCGCGGCCAGCACGTCGATCTCTTGTCGGCGGGCGACGATTTCCGATTTCATCGTGTGGCGCAGCTCGGCCAGCGTGCGCCCCTCCGCCAGCGCGTTCACGAAATTCGCCGCCTCGCGCATCGACGAGGGCGTCTGGCCGGGCGGCGGCGTGAACACCCGGTTTTCGACGTGCCCGTTGGCGAACACCAGAACCACCAGCGCCCGGTCCGGGGCAAGGCTGACGAATTCGATATGGCGGATCGGTGCCTCGCGTTTCGGCGCCAACACGAGGCTGGCGCCGTGGGTGATGCCGGACAGTGCGGCGCCGACGCGGGACAGCAAGCCGCCCACATCACGCTCGGCCCCACCGGCCGTCGCGTCGATCTTCTCGCGGTCGTCATCGGTGACGACACCAACCTCCAGCAACCCGTCAACGAACATCCGCAGGCCAAGCTGCGTCGGCACTCGCCCGGCCGACACATGCGGACTGTCGAGCAGGCCGAGAAACTCGAGATCCTGCATCACGTTGCGAATTGTGGCGGCGCTGACCTTTTCGTTCATGGTTCGGGTCAGGCTGCGCGATCCCACCGGCCCGCCAGAGGTCAGGTAAGACTCCACCACGCGGCGAAACACCTCGCGCGAGCGGTCATTCATTTCGGCGAGAATCCGCGATCCCTCGTTCATACCACCTGATGTCCTGGACGTCGGGCCATTAAAGCCCCGCTGGCCGGGCCGTCAATCGGGGTTGCATCCCCTCCCGGCACACGGGTATTTGACGGCGTGCATCGAAAGGAGCCCTTCATGCGGCCATCCGGCAGACAGATAAGCGAACTGCGGCGGATTTCAATCGAGACGGGGGCAACCAAGCACGCGGAAGGATCCTGCCTGATCAAGGTCGGCGACACGCATGTGCTGTGCACCGCGACGATCGAGGACAGGCCGCCACCGTTTCTGAAGAACACCGGTCTTGGCTGGGTGACGGCGGAATACGGGATGCTGCCGCGCGCCACCACGACGCGCAACCGGCGTGAGGCTGCGGCGGGAAAACAATCCGGAAGAACACAGGAAATTCAACGTCTTATCGGTCGCGCGTTGCGGGCCGGGGTGGATCGCTCTGCCTTGGGCGAGCGCCAGATCACGATCGACTGCGACGTGTTGCAGGCCGATGGCGGCACCCGCTGCGCCGCGATCACCGGCGGCTGGGTCGCGTTGCGGCTGGCGGTGAACAAGCTGATGAAAGCCGGTATCGTCACCTCTGACCCGATGCTGGATCACGTCGCCGCGGTCTCTTGCGGCATTTATGGCGGGCAGGCGGTGCTGGACCTCGACTATGCCGAAGACAGCGAGGCCGGGACCGATGGCAATTTCGTGCTGACTGGTGCCGGGCGGCTGATCGAAGTTCAGATGTCGGCCGAAGGCGCGACATTCTCGCGCAGCGAGATGGGCCAGCTTCTTGACCTGGCCGAACAAGGTATATCTTCCCTGGTGGCAGCTCAGAGGGCAGCGTTGTGACGCGACGTTTTGACGGGGCAAAGCTGGTTCTTGCCTCCCACAATTCGGGAAAGCTCGAGGAAATCCGGTTGCTGCTGGCGCCGTTTCCGGTGGCGGTGATCTCGGCCAAGGAACTGGGCCTGCCGGTGCCGGAAGAAACCGAATCCACCTTCGCGGGCAATGCCACACTCAAGGCGCTGGCCGCCGCGAAGGCAACTGGGCTTCCCGCGCTGGCCGACGACAGCGGGCTGGAGGTCGAGGCGTTGCGTGGCGCGCCGGGTGTGCATACCGCCGATTGGGCCGAGACCCCTGCGGGCCGTGATTTCGTGCTGGCGATGACCAAGGTCTGGGAGCGGCTGGAGGCGACGAGGGCCGCCTTCCCGCGCCGGGCCAAGTTCTGTTCGACCCTCGCCCTTGCCTGGCCCGACGGGCATGTCGAGGTGTTCGCAGGCCAGATCGCCGGGCAGATCGTCTGGCCGATGCGCGGTGGCGTCGGTCACGGGTACGACCCGATTTTCCGCCCGGAGGGTTTCAATCAGACCTTCGGTGAAATGCCCCCGGCGCAGAAGAATGCCATCAGCCACCGCGCGGTGGCGTTCAAGAAACTGGTCGAAGGATGCTTCAAATGACGCGGCGACTGATCTCTTCGGGCTCACCCTTCGAGGCGACGATGGGTTATTCGCGCGCTGTGGCGCAGGGGGATTGGTGCTTTGTCTCGGGCACCACCGGCTATGACTACGCCACGATGACGATGCCCGACGATGTGGCCGCGCAGACCCGCAACTGTTTCGCCACGATTCGGGACGTGCTCGAAGGCGCGGGCTTCGCGATGGCCGATATCGTGCGTGTGCAATACACCATCACCGATGCCGCCCTGGTCGACGCGATTCTGCCCGCGCTGAGTCAGGCGCTGGCCGACATTCGCCCCGCCGCGACGATGGTCGTAGCTGGCCTGATCCGGCCCGAAATGAAGATCGAGGTCGAAGTGACGGCCTTCAAGGGCTGATATGGAAGACTGGCGGCACGGCGGCTTCGGGCTTTACCTGCACTGGCCGTTCTGCGCTTCGAAATGCCCCTACTGTGATTTCAACAGCCATGTCGCCGCTGAAATCGACCAATCCCGCTGGCAGAGAGCCTATCTGAGCGAGATTTCCCGCGTCGGCGCGCTGACTCCGGGCCGGGTTCTGAACACCATCTTTTTCGGCGGCGGCACCCCAAGCCTGATGGCGCCGGAGGTGGTCGCGGCGATCCTCGACAGGGTGCGCAACACCTGGCCCTGCGCCAATGACCTTGAGGTGACGCTGGAGGCCAACCCCGGATCGGTCGAGGCCGGGCGGTTCCGCGGCTATCGCGACGCGGGCGTCACCCGGCTGTCGATGGGGTTGCAGGCGATGAACGACGCCGATCTGAAGCGGCTCGGGCGATTGCACACGGCGGCCGAGGCGCGCGCGGCCTTCGACATCGCGCGGGCGACCTTCGACCGGGTGAGTTTCGATCTGATCTATGCTCGGCAGGACCAGACGCTGGCTGGCTGGCGCGCCGAACTGTCAGAGGCGCTGAGTCGGGCGGTGGATCACCTCTCGCTCTACCAGTTGACCGTGGAAGACGGCACCGCATTCGGCGCCCGTCACGCTGCTGGCAGCCTGCGCGGCTTGCCGGATGACGACCTGGGGGCTGACCTCTACGAACTCACGCAAGAGATGTGCGATGCCGCGGGGATGCCGGGCTACGAGGTCTCCAACCACGCCCGGCCAGGATCGGAATCGCGGCACAACCTGATCTATTGGCGCGCGGGGGATTATGTCGGCATCGGTCCCGGCGCGCATGGGCGGTTGACGCTGGACGGCCAGCGGTTCGCGACGGATACGCCAAAGGGGCCGACGGTCTGGCTGACTCAAGTCGAAAAGACGGGGTCGGGGGACCGGGACGCAAGCGCCCTGCCCCTGGCGGATCAGGCGGCCGAGTATCTCATGATGAGCCTGCGGCTGGCCGAAGGCAGTGACCTCGATCGCTTTGTCGCGCTCGGTGGAAGCGTAAAGCCGTTTGTGATCAAAGATTTGGCCGGTCTTGGCCTGGTTGAGCACCAAGCCGACCGACTGCGTGCAACCGCCGCAGGCCGGATCGTGCTGAACGGCGTCCTGCGCGAACTGCTTGCCGGGTGACTCAGCGCGCCCGCCGCAGGGGGCTCACGGTCAGCGCCCGGCACAGTTCGTCCAGCGCCTCCAGCGACGGGTAACCAATCACCAACTGGCCGCCATCGGCCCCGGCGCGGTGATCGATCGTGACCCGCATCCCCAGATTTGCCGATAGATCCTGCTCCAGCGCGCGGGTATCCGCGTCTTTCTCGGCGATACGCGGGCGCGGGGTGCCTGCGCCCACCCTGGGCCCGCCGGACGCCTTCGCCAGGGCTTCGGTCTGGCGCACGGACAGACCCTCTGCCAGCACTTTTCGTGCCAACTCCACCGGGTGGTCGGTCGTGATCAGCGCCCGCGCATGGCCGGCGCTCAGCGCGCCGGATCGGACATGGCCCAGCACCTCATCCGGCAGTTGCAGCAGCCGCAACAGGTTGGCGATGTGGCTGCGGCTTTTCCCCAACCCCTCGGCCAGCTTTTCCTGCGTATGGCCAAAGCGTTCCATCAACTGGCGATAAGCCGTCGCTTCTTCCACCGGATTGAGGTCCGAGCGCTGGATGTTTTCGATGATCGCGACTTCCAGAACCTCGGTATCGGTCAGGTTCCGCACCAGCACCGGCACTTCGTGCAACTGCGCCAGTTGCGCCGCGCGCCAGCGGCGTTCCCCCGCCACGATCTCGAAGCTGCCGGGTTGAGCGGGATCCTCGCGCACGATCAGCGGCTGAAGAATCCCCCGGGTCTGGATCGAGGATGCCAGTTCCCGCAGCGCCTCGGCCGGAAAGTCACGGCGAGGCTGATTCGGGTTCGCGTGGACCTTCTCCACCGGCACCATCAGGTCAGGCCGACGCGGGGCTGCCGGCTCGGCCTGCGCAGGGGCGACATCGGCCATCAGGGCGGAAAGACCCCGCCCCAGTCCCCGCCGCTCAATCCTCTTCTCAGACATCTGCGTCTCCTCAGGCGGCGGTCTTGTGCCGCTCGATCATTTCGTCCGCCAGGTCACGGTAGGCAACGCTGCCGCGCGACTGAGCGTCATAGCTCAGAACCGGCATGGCGTAGGACGGTGCCTCGCCGACGCGGACATTGCGCGGCACGATGGTGCGGAACATCAGGTCACCCAGATTCTCGCGCGCGTCGGCCGCGACCTGAAGCGACAAGTTGTTGCGCCCGTCATACATCGTCAGCACGACGCCCTCGATCCGCAGCGTGGGGTTGGCGCTCTGCCGAACCTCGCGAATTGTCAGCATAAGTTGCGACAGCCCCTCCAGCGCAAAGAACTCGCTTTGCAGCGGCACCAGAACCGAATGCGCAGCGACCATCGCATTCACCGTCAGCAGGCTGAGCGAGGGCGGGCAATCGATCAGGATGTAATCAAGGCGAAGGCGGTCCACGGCTGGCTGGCGCAGCGCATCATGCAACAGGAAACTGCGCTTTTCGTTGGAGACAAGCTCGATATCGGCCGACGAGAGGTCGGTCGTCGCGGGGCAGATCCAGAGATTCGGCACGCTTGTGGGAATAACCACCTCTTCCAGTGGCGCGTCGTCAAGGATCAGGTCGTAAGTCGTCATCCCGCGATTTGCCGACAGAATGCCCAGCCCGGTCGAGGCGTTACCCTGCGGATCGAGGTCAACGAGCAGCACCCTCAACCCCTTTTCGGCCAACGCGGCGCCAAGGTTGATGGCGGTCGTGGTCTTGCCCACCCCGCCTTTCTGGTTGGCAATGGCGATGATTCGCGGGGCGATCGGACGCGTCGGATCAAGCATGGGCGATGTCTCCGATAGACAGGATGACGCCCGCGGCGTCGGTCTTGCTGGGATAGGTGTGAACGTCGAACGACCAGTGCGCAAGGGCCTCCGCGAGCTCCCGCGGGTAGGACGCGCCCTTCAGGAACAGCGCGCGACCACCCGGCGCAAGATGCCGCGCCGCAAAGCCAAGCAAATCGGTCAGCGGCGCAAGGGCGCGGGCCGAAATCACATCCGCGTCGGCCGACGCAAGCTTTTCGATGCGGTCTGCCTTCACCGTCACCGACAGCCCGAGATCATGCGCCGCCGTCGCAAGGAACGCGGCTTTCCGTGAATCGCTTTCAATAAGTGTGACCCTGAGGTCAGGGGCCGCCTCGGCCGCCAGCACTGCGACCACGAGGCCGGGAAACCCGCCGCCGCTGCCAAGGTCGACCCAAGAGCGCGCGCCCTCGGGGCAAAGCTCGAAAACCTGCGCCGAGTCGAGAAAATGACGGGTCCACAGATCGGCCAGGGAGGCGCGCGAGACAAGATTTATCGCCGGATTCCACTTTTCAAGCAGCGCCGCATAACGTTCCAGCCGGGCCAATGTTTCACGTGAAACATCCAGCCCGACGCCGATCGCTTGCGCGCGCGGCGCCGTCATCCCGCCACTCGCTGGCGCGCATCCTGACGCAAGCGCGCCAGAATTAGCGTGATCGCGGCGGGCGTCATCCCCTCGACTCGCGCCGCATGTGCCAGCGTCAGCGGCTGCGCGCGCGCAAGCTTCAGCTTCAGCTCGTTGGACAGGCTCGACAGGCCGGAATAATCGAACCCTTCGGGGATCGGCTGGCTTTCGTCGCGCCGCATCGCGTCGACATCCATCTGCTGACGCTCGATGTAGACGGCATAAAGCGCCTCGCGCTCGAGCTGCTCGCGGGTCTCGGTGTCGATATCGGCCAACTTCGGGTCGAATCGCTCCAGCTCGCCAAAGCCGATCCCGATATGGGCGAGCAACTCAAGCCCGTTGCGCCGCGCGCCGTCCTGATTGATCGCGACGCCCCCTTCGGCCAACTCGCGCGGCGTAAGGCTCACCTCTGCAAGCAGATGACGCCCCGCTCCAAGCCGCTCCATCTTGGCGCCGAACGCCCGCCGCCGATTCTCGCCTATGCAGCCGAGATCAAGCCCGACCGGGGTCAACCGCTGATCCGCATTGTCCGCCCGCAGCGAGAGACGAAACTCGGCGCGCGACGTGAACATGCGGTACGGCTCGGTGACGCCACGCGTCACCAGATCATCGATCATCACGCCAATGTAGCTTTCGGACCGGCCGAACAGCACGACCCCCCTGTCCAGCGCCTGAAGTGCGGCATTAAGCCCGGCCACAAGGCCTTGCGCCGCCGCCTCTTCATATCCCGTGGTGCCGTTGATCTGGCCGGCCAGAAACAAGCCCGGCGCCGCCTTCACCTCCAGCGTCGGGCGCAGCGCACGCGGGTCGACGTAGTCATATTCAATGGCATACCCGGGCTGCAGGATCCGCGCCTTCTCCAGCCCCAAGATCGAATGGACGTAGTCTTCCTGCACGTCGGCCGGAAGCGACGTCGAGATTCCGTTCGGGTAGACCGTCGGGTCGTCAAGCCCCTCGGGCTCCAGAAACACCTGGTGCGACGCCTTGTCGGCGAAGCGCACCACCTTATCCTCGATCGACGGGCAATAGCGCGGCCCGACCCCTTCGATATGGCCGCCATACATCGCTGAGCGCCCGAGGTTCTGCCGAATGATCTCGTGCGTCCTCTCGTTCGTATGGGTGATGCCGCAGGCAATCTGGCGGGCCTCCGGCGCGCGGTTGAGGAAAGAGAACATGACCGGATCGTCATCGCCCGGCTGGCTTTCCAGCGCGTCCCAGCGAATCGTTCGGCCATCAAGCCGGGGTGGCGTGCCGGTCTTCAGGCGACCCACCGGCAGGCCCATCGCCGTGATGCGCTCGGCCAGCGGCACCGAAGGGCGATCGCCCAACCGGCCTCCCGGGCGGCGCACGTCCCCGATATGGATGACCCCGCGCAGGAATGTGCCGGTGGTCAGGACCACGGCAAGGGCCGCGATCTCGCTGCCGTCCGCCAGGATCACCCCGGCGACGCGTGGGCCCTCCATGCGCAGATCCGACGCCTCGCCCTCGATCACAACCAGATTCGGCCGCGCGCCCGTTTCTTCAACCATGGCGCTGCGATAGCGTTTGCGGTCCGCTTGCGCGCGAGGGCCCTGAACCGCCGGGCCCTTGCGCCGGTTCAGCAACCGGAACTGGATCCCCGCTCGGTCCGCAACACGGCCCATCAGCCCATCCATCGCGTCGATCTCACGCACCAGATGGCCCTTCCCGAGGCCGCCGATCGCCGGATTGCAGGACATTATGCCAAGGTTGTCACGGCTGAGCGTCACCAGTGCGGTGCGCGCGCCCATCCGCGCAGCGGCGTGAGCGGCCTCCGCCCCCGCATGTCCGCCACCAACCACGACCACGTCAAAATGTTTCACGTGAAACACTCCTCATTTCCCGATGCAGAAACTCGTGAAGATTTCCGCCAAGAGATGCTCGACATCGACACGGCCCACCAATGAATCAAGGGCGCGAATTGCCCGGCGCATATCTTCGGCGGCAAGTTCCGCCCGGTTCGGCCCCTGCAATACCTCAAGGCGCGCTGATTCCATAGCCCCGACGGCCCGCAAAACCGCCAGCCTGTGGCGTTCGCGCGTAATCGTCTGGGCGCCCGTCACGCGGGCACCAAGGATCCCGGCGATGCGTTGCACCAGTTCGCCGATACCCTGTCCGGTCTTGCCCGACACGCGCAGGCCCGAACCCAGCCGAAGGTCGGCCTTGCCCTGCACGATCAGGTCATCCGAATCGGGTGCCAATTCCTCCGGCAAGCCCGCGTCGTCGCAGAGAAAGACCCGCAGATCGGCCCGCCGCGCCCGCTCCACCGCGCGGGCAACGCCGAGGCTCTCGACCAAGTCCACGGTCGCCCGCAGCCCGGCCGTATCGAGAATGGTCACCGGCAAGCCGTCAAGGTCCATCCGCACCTCGATCACGTCGCGCGTCGTGCCGGCAACTTCCGACGTGATCGCTGCCTCGCGCCCCGCAAGTGCATTCAGCAGCGTGGATTTTCCGGCATTCGGCCGCCCGACGATGGCAACCTCGAAGCCGTCGCGAATACGTTCAGCCACGACCGCGCCCTCAGCCTCGGCGCGCAACTCGGCGGTGACGCCGTCGATCAGCGCGAGCACCTCGGGCGTCACATCCACCGGAACGTCCTCGTCCGCGAAGTCGATCGTGGCTTCCAGCAGCGCGGCTGCGCGGATCAGGTCGCGTCGCCACCCCTCGGCCCGCACACCGACCGCCCCGGACAGCACCCGCTGCGCCTGTCGTCGCTGCGCCTCGGTTTCCGCGTCGATGAGGTCAGCCAGCCCCTCGACCTGGGCAAGGTCGAGCCGCCCATTCTCCAGCGCGCGGCGGGTGAACTCTCCCGGCTCCGCCATGCGCAGGCCGGGCTGCGCGGCCAGTTCCCGCAGCACGGCGGCAACGACGGCCGTGCTACCGTGCAGGTGCAGTTCCACGACAGCCTCGCCCGTGAAGCTCCCGCCTGGCGGGAACGTCAGCACCAGCGCGTCATCCAGCACATCGCCCGCCGAATTCCGCACCCGACGCAGCGCGGCATGCCGAGGCTCAGGCAACGATCCGGCGAGCGCCTCGGCCGCCGCAAACGACATCGGGCCGGAAATGCGCACAACCGCGACCCCGGCCTTGCCGCGCGCGGTGGCGAGGGCAAAGATCGTGTCCACTTACTTAACCTGTTGTTTCACAACAACATATCAGGAGTTCATCGAGTCGAAGAACTCGCTGTTCGTCTTCGTCTGCTTCAGCTTCGAGATCAGGAATTCGATCGCATCCGTGGTGCCCATCGGGTTCAGGATCCGACGCAGGACATACATCTTTTGAAGGTCGGACTTCTCGATCAGCAGTTCTTCCTTCCGCGTGCCCGACTTCAGAATATCCATTGCCGGGAACACGCGCTTGTCGGCGACCTTGCGATCCAGCACAATCTCGCTGTTGCCGGTGCCCTTGAACTCTTCGAAGATCACCTCGTCCATCCGGCTGCCGGTGTCGATCAGCGCAGTCGCGATGATGGTCAGCGAGCCGCCTTCCTCGATGTTCCGTGCGGCACCGAAAAAGCGCTTCGGCCGTTGCAGGGCGTTGGCATCCACACCGCCGGTCAGCACCTTGCCCGACGATGGCACCACGGTGTTGAAGGCACGGCCAAGGCGCGTGATCGAGTCAAGCAGGATCACCACGTCACGCTTGTGTTCGACCAGCCGCTTGGCCTTCTCGATCACCATTTCAGCGACCGCAACGTGCCGCGTCGCGGGCTCGTCGAAGGTCGAGGACACAACCTCGCCCTTCACGCTCCGCTGCATGTCGGTAACTTCCTCCGGGCGCTCGTCGATCAGCAGAACGATCAGGTAGCATTCCGGGTGGTTCGTCGCGATCGAATGGGCGATGTTCTGCAACAGCACCGTCTTGCCGGTGCGCGGCGGCGCCACGATCAGACCGCGCTGGCCCTTCCCGATCGGCGCGACGAGGTCGATGATGCGGGCGGAGCGGTCCTTGAGGGTCGGATCCTCAATCTCCATCTTGAACCGTTCGTCGGGGTATAGCGGCGTGAGGTTGTCGAAGTGAACCTTGTGCCGTGCCCGCTCCGGATCGTCGAAGTTGATCCGGGTGACGTCGGTCATGCAGAAATACCGCTCGTTCTCGCGCGGCGCCTGGATCACGCCTTCGATGGTATCGCCGGTGCGCAGGCTGAACTGGCGCAGGATGTCGGGCGAGACGTAGATGTCGTCCGGGCCCGGCAGATAGTTCGCGGACGGCGAGCGCAGAAAGCCAAAGCCGTCCTGCAACACTTCCAGCACACCATCGCCGGAGATCTCCCAGCCCTCCTCGGCGCGTTCCCGCAAAATCTGGAACATCATCTCGCCCTTGCGCATCGAAGGGGCGTTTTCGATCTCCAGCTCTTCCGCCATCGCCAGCAAATCGGCGGGGCTGTGAGCCTTGAGGTCGGCGAGGTTGAGAGTCTCTTTCATGGGATAACCAGCAAATCGGGCAGACCGCGCGGGGCGGTCGCAGGGGGAATGAATGGGAAACACTGCAGGCCGGACGGCCCCGTTGACGCCTGCTGCTAATGCCCGCACGGCGAAAAGTCAACGACGCTTAGAACTTCAGGGTCACCGACAGCACGATAAGGATCATCAGGATCGTTGGCAGCTCGTTCATCATGCGGTAGCTGCGGCCAGACCGCGTGTTGCGCCCGGCGGCAAAGTCCTTCCGCCGAAGCCCCAGCCAATGATGAAACCAGGTCATCGCCAGCACCCCCGCCGCCTTCGTCCAGGGCCAGGCCGAGGACCAGTCGACGATACCCGGCGTCAGCGCCAGCAGCAGGCCGAAAACCCAGGTGGAAATCATCGCCGGGTTCATGATTGCGCGCAGCAGCAGCCGTTCCTGGTGCTGGAAGAGCAGGTCAAGCTCGCTGCCGGGAACGACTCCTGCCTTCTTCAATCCCTCGACGTGATAGACGTAAAGCCGGGGCAGATAGAAGATGCCCGCCATCCAGGCAATCACCGACATCACATGGAAAGCCTTGATCCAGAGATACCAGGCGGCAAGGAAACTGAACATCGTCATCGGTCCTGCGAGAGCCCATCCCCTCTCTACTAAACAGATAAGAGTCTTAAAGAGAATGATGATTTAGGGCCTGTGGAAAAGCGCGATTACACGATCATCCCCGGTTTTTTCCACATCGCCCGCCGTGTGGACAAGTTCGGGAAAAGCCCGGAAAACACCGGAGAAAGAAATGTAATACCATTTTAGATCCATAAGTTGACAGGCAGTGAGGCATGAACCATGCGGTGCATGAAATGCCGCGAGCGCGCCAGCATCAGCGATCCCAACAGGCGGCCCGAAGCGTTCTCCACCCGTGGAGAACTCGGCCCGGCATTTGACAAACCGGCCGCCGGTTTGCCACAGAGGCGTTGCGGCCACTTCATCCCCCGCGCTCTCCGACCGGTGATCCACAGGAAAACCCACATGACAGCGCCGCTGATCCTCGCTTCCGCCTCGCCGATCCGGGCCGAGCTTCTGCGCCGGGCCGGAGTCGCGGTCGAGGCGCTGCCCGCCCGTGTGGACGAGGCCGCGATCCGCGCCGCACTGGAGGCCGAGGGCGTGCGACCGCGCGACCTGGCCGACACATTGGCCGAGATGAAGGCCCGCAAGATCGCGGATCGGCATCCCGCCCGCTGGGTGCTGGGCTGCGATCAGGTGCTGGATCTGGGCGGCGTGGTGTTCGCAAAACCTGACACGCCTGATGCAGCGCGGGCACAGTTGCAGGCCCTTCGCGGAAAGTCGCACAAGCTTCTTTCGGCCGCCGTGCTATACGAAGCCGGTCTGCCCGTGTGGCGCCATGTGGGGGAGGTCCGCTTGACAATGCGCGTGTTTTCAGATGCTTACCTTGATGATTACATCGCGCGGCTCTGGCCGGGCATCGGCGAGTCCGTCGGCGCCTACAAGCTTGAGGGAGAGGGCGTACGACTTTTCGACCGCATCGAGGGCGATTATTTCAACATCCTCGGTCTGCCGCTGATCGAGCTTCTGCGCTATCTGGGCCAACGCGGGGTGATCGCGGCATGACCGAAAACCGGATTCCGCTCGCCGGCGTGATCGGCTCGCCAATCGCGCACAGCAAATCGCCCGCGCTGCATGGCTATTGGCTGAAGCGCTATGGGCTGAAAGGCTTCTACATCCCGATGGATGTGGCACAGGTCGATCTGCGCCAGGTGCTGGAAACACTGCCGCTGATCGGATTCGTTGGCGCCAATGTGACGATCCCCCACAAGGAAAGCGTGCTGAAGATCGCCGATATCGTCACCGACCGGGCCGCGCTGATCGGGGCGGCGAATACGCTGATCTTTCGCAAGGACGGCCGCATCCACGCCGACAATACCGATGGTGCCGGGTTCGTGGCGAACCTGCGGCAAAATGCGCCGGGCTGGGCCCCGCAGGCGAGCCCGGCTGCCGTGATCGGCGCCGGAGGCGCGGCACGAGCCGTGATCGCCGCGCTGATCGAGGTCGGCGTGCCGCAGATTCGGCTGTCGAACCGCACCCGGCTCCGCGCCGACACGTTGCGCACCGACTTTGGCGCCAAGGTGGTGGTCTACGACTGGGTGCAGGCGGGCAACATGCTGGAGGATTGCGGGACGGTGGTGAACACTTCTTCGCTGGGCATGGTGGGCAAGCCGGAATTCCGCATCCCGCTCGACGCGCTGACGCCCGGCGCCGTGGTCAACGACCTCGTCTACACCCCGCTTCGGACCCACTTCCTGGATGAGGCGCAGGCGCGCGGCTGCATCACGGTGGACGGACTGGGGATGCTGCTGCATCAGGCCGCGCCGGGGTTCGAGCGGTGGTTCGGGACGCGCCCCGAGGTTGACGAAGACACCCGGCAAGCCGTCCTGATGGCATGACGCGGCCCTATCTCCTCGGTCTGACCGGCTCCATCGGCATGGGAAAATCGACCACCTCGGCATTTCTCGCCGAGGCTGGTGTGCCGGTCTGGGATGCCGATGCCGCTGTGCACCGTCTTTACGCTGCTGGCGGCGGCGCAGTGGCCCCGTTGGGCGCGCTGTTCCCGAAGGCCGTCACCGATGGCGCGATCGACCGTGCCGCCCTCAAGGCGCAGATCATGGCCGACTCCACGGCCCTGCGCCGCATCGAGGCTGTGGTGCACCCGCTCGTCGCCGCCGACCGTGCCGCCTTCATCGCGGCGCATCAGGACGCGCCGCTGATCGTGCTCGACATTCCGCTGCTGTTCGAAACCGGTGCCGAGGTGCAGGTGGACGGAACCCTTGTCGTTTCTGCCCCCGCCGAGGTGCAGCGCACCCGCGTTCTCGCCCGGCCCGGCATGACCGAGGATCACTTTGCCGCGATCCTCGCCCGCCAGATGCCCGACGCCGAGAAACGCCGCCGCGCCACCTGGGTGATCGAGACCACGGGGCTTGAATCGGCCCGCGCCGCCGTGCGACAGCTGATTGACACCATCCGAGGCCACCATGCGTGAGATCGTTCTGGACACCGAAACCACCGGGTTCGAGCCTGCCGAAGGCCATCGCATCGTGGAGATCGGCGCGGTCGAATTGATGAACCACATGCCGACCGGACGCACCTACCACCAGTACATCAACCCCGAACGCGCCATGCCCCCGGATGCGTTCGAGGTGCACGGTCTCGGCGATGATTTCCTGCGCGACAAGCCGGTGTTTCGGGCTGTCGGCGCGGATTTTCTGGCCTTCATCGACACTGCGCCGCTGGTGATCCACAACGCCGCGTTCGACATCAAGTTCCTCAACGCCGAACTGGGCTGGGCCAAACTGCCGCAGCTTGTTCCGGGCCGGGCGATCGACACGCTGACAATGGCGCGACAGAAGTTCCCCGGCTCACCCGCCTCGCTGGACGCGCTCTGCCGCCGCTTCGGGATCGACAATTCGGCGCGTGAAAAGCACGGCGCGCTGCTCGACAGCGAGATTCTGGCCGAGGTCTATCTGGAACTGATCGGCGGACGGCAACCGGATTTCGGCCTTTCGGCCACGACGCAGCGCACCGCCTCCGGCGCGGCCGCCGCCGACTGGCGCCCCCGCCCCCGTCCGGTGCCACTGGCGCCCCGGATCACGGCGGCCGAGGCCGCCGCCCATGACGCCTTCGTTCAGGCGCTGGGCGACGCTTCGGTGTGGCGCAAGCGCGGTTAGGGGTCAGGACAGCGTCTGCGGAGCCTCGCTGCGGCGGGCAAGTTCCTGGCGGTAAAGCGCAAGGAAATCGACCACGTCGAGGTTCAACTGCGGGAAACCGCCATCGCTGGTAATGTCCGACACGATCCGTCGCACATAGGGGAACAACTGGCGCGGGCACTCGATCAGCAGGAACGGGTGCATCTGATCCTCGGGAATGCCTTCGATGTGGAAGATGCCGCCGTATTCCAGCTCCAGCAGGAACAGCGTGTCCCCGGTGGCCCTGTTGGTCGACTGGATCTTGAACTTGCTGATCACTTCATACTGGTTTTCCACCGGGCGGCGGCGGCCGTCGAGGCTGACCTGAACCTGAATGTCGGGCGAGACCTCACCGGCCTGCAGGCCCTTCTGTGCCACGATGTTCTCGAACGACATATCGCGGATGAATTGCGCAAGGATCTGCATGCGGACTTGCTGACCCGCGTCTTCGGCGCCGTTTTCGGCCATCGGGAACTCCTGTTGAATGCCGTTTCGCGGCACTGTCTAACAGGCGTTCGCGGCCGTCTCAATGGCCGGATGTCAGTGTTGAGTCCAACCCGAAGGGCGGTGCGTCGGGCGCTTTCCGGGCTCGATTTCGTGGAACTCGCCCTCGATCGTCTGGCTGTCGGCACGGCGTTGCGCGGGTCCGGCGGTCCCCCGCATCACGACGGAGGTGCCGCGCAGATGGCGGCCGATATGGGTGATGGCCGCGTGGCGGATCACGGGCACCAGAAGCAGCAGCCCGACGGCGCTGGTCAGAAACCCCGGCACCACCAGCAGCACCCCGGCCAGCATCGTCAGCGCCCCATCCGCCAATGGGCGGGCCGGATCACGCATGTCATTCAACGCGGCGCTGACCTCGACCGCCGTGGCCATGCCCTGCCGTCGCAGCACCGACACCCCCAGCAGCGCACTGGCCGCGACCAGAAGAAGCGTGGGCCACAGCGTCAGCCATGCGCCAACCGTGACAAAAAGCCCGATTTCGACGAGCGGAAGCAGGATAAACAAGGCCACTATGGGCATTGCGGCCGTCCTTTCTGCGTGAGCCTTGGTGGACTTGCGGCCGCGCCTATCCTACATAGGAAACACGGGGCCAAGTTACCAACCTTGGCCGACCAAATGAGGGTGCCATGAACTCGGCCGTGATCCAACTGCTCGTGCTGGCGGGCATCGCCATCTTCCTGATCCTGCGCCTGCGCAGCGTCTTGGGCACCCGCGATGGGTTCGAACGCCCGGCCTTGCCGGTGGCACATGACACGGGGCCGAGCCCCAAGCTGCGCGTGGTTCCGCCGCGCGTTCCCGGCGCGCCCGACAGCGACATCACCGACCACGTCGCCGAGGGTTCGCCCGCAGCCCGCGCGCTGGAGGCGATGAAGCTGGTCGAGCCGGCGTTCAGCGTGGGCGATTTCCTGCGGGGTGGGCGTGGTGCCTACGAGATGATCCTGATGGCGTTCCAGAAGGGCGACATCGGCGCGGTGCAGGCCTTCCTTGCGTCGGACGTGCGTGACAGTTTCGAACAGACCATCGCAACGCGGCGTGCGCAGGGGTTGACGGTCGACGCCACCTTTGTCGGCATCCGCGAGCTGGTGCTGGACAACGCGACCTTTGACGAGGCGACCAAGGTGGCCGACATCACGGTGCGGTTTGTCGCCGAGATCACGCTGGTCGTGCGCAATCCCGCAGGCGAGGTGGTGGAGGGCAGCCCGACCGAGATCCGGCGCCAGCGCGACGTCTGGACCTTCTCGCGACGCATGGGATCCAGCGATCCCAACTGGCAACTGGTCGCGACTGGCGAATGAGGCGGGGGCGTCGTGCTCTTGCCTGGCTGACGCTCGTCGCCCTGTCCCATGCCCCCATCGTGTCCGCCGATCCGCACCCCTTGACCTTCGCCGACATTCCCGGATGGGCCGAGGATGACCACCGCGCGGCGCTGGCAGCCTTCGTTGCCGGTTGCCCGACGCTCAGCGATCCGGTCTGGCAGGCGGCCTGCGCCGCCGCCCCCGACGAATCCGACGCCCGCGGGTTTTTCGAGCGTTACTTCCGTCCCAGTCTGGTGGGGAACGGCAAGCCGACGCTGTTCACCGGCTATTACGAACCGGAACTGGTCGCCTCGCCCGTTCCCACCGCGCGCTTTGCCTATCCGATCTACCGCACGCCGCCGGAACTGCGACCCGGCGCGGTCTGGTTCGACCGCGCGACGATCGAAAGCGAAGGGCTCTTGCGCGGCCGCGGCCTGGAACTGGCCTGGCTGGCCGATCCGGTGGACGTGTTCTTCCTGCAGGTGCAGGGCTCCGGTCGGCTGCTGATGCCGGATGGCCATGTCATGCGGGTGGGCTTCGCGGCCAAGAACGGGCAGCCTTATCGTTCGGTCGGGATGGAACTGGTCCGGCGCGGGCTTTATCAGCCCTGGCAGGTCTCGGCCCGCACGATCCGGACCTGGGTCCATTCCAACCCCGAGGCCGGGCGCGAGCTGCTCTGGACCAACCCGTCCTTCATCTTCTTCCAGAAGGTCGATGTGCCCGCCGCACTGGGTCCGCTGGGTGCGCTGCATCTGCCGGTCACGCCCGGCCGCAGCCTTGCGGTGGACCCGACCGTGGTGCCGCTTGGCGCGCCGGTCTGGGTGGAGACCTCGGGCGCACCGCCGCTTCATCGCCTGATGGTGGCGCAGGACATCGGCACCGCGATCAAGGGACCGGGGCGCGCCGACGTGTTCATCGGCTCCGGCTTTCGCGCCGGCGAGATCGCGGGCCGGATGCGTGACCACGGCCGGATGATCGTGCTGCTGCCGGTCGATCGGCTGGAAGCCTCGCTGCCGAGGGAACCGGATTGAGACCGCGTCGGCCGCGCGGCCTCTTCCCCGAGGAAGCGGAGCTTTGGCAGCGCGTGGCCCGCACTGCCGTGCCAATGCACCTGCGCCCGCCGCCCCGCCCGGAGGAACCGCACACACCGGCCCCGGCCCCGACGCCGCGTCGTCTGTTCGAGCCGTTTCAGATCGGCGCGCAGGCACCGCGGCCCGCCGTCACGCTCGACGTGGTGGCGCCGCTTTCCGAACGGCTGGCCCATGCGCCGCTGCACATGGACGCCAAGACCCACGCGCGCATGACGCGGGGCAAACTTGCTCCCGAGGCGCGGATCGACCTGCACGGCATGACTGTGGCCGAGGCGCATCCCCGCCTCAGTGGTTTCATCATCGACGCCTACGCCGAGGGAATGCGGTTGGTGCTGGTGATCACCGGCAAGGGGCGCAGCGGCCACGAGCACGGGCCTGTCCCGCAGCGGCAGGGGATTCTGAAACATCAGGTGCCGCATTGGCTGACGATGCCGCCGATCGGCCCGCTGGTGTTGCAGATCACCGAGGCGCATCTGCGCCACGGCGGGTCGGGGGCCTACTACGTCTACCTGCGCCGCAGGCGCTGACTATGGCGTGATGGGCTGCAGGATCACCTGCGTCGCGTTCTGCACCGTCAGCGCCACCCCCGGCAGCAACCCGATCTTGCCGGTCGGGTCGCCCGCATAGGCGCTGTTCAGGTCGCTCATCCGCCCGAGGATTTGCAGCAGCGCGGGCGAGGTGGCGGCGGTGAAATGCCCCACCCCTTCGGAAAATGCGCCGACGTCCACCAATGTCACCTTCAGGTCGGCAACCTTCGTCACATCGGCAAGGTTGCCCAGCCGCTGCCGTTGCCCGGTCAATCGCGCGGACAGAGCCAGCGCACGATCCTTTTGCGAGGTGATGATGATGAAGGGTTGCGGCAGCGTGCCGATCCGCAGCGCCTCGGTGCGGAACACGTCGACGTCGAGGTCGGGCGAGATCAGCACGACGCCCCCCAGATGCCTGGTCACCGTTGCGTTGCCGTCCAGCCGCATCTCCCGCAGCGTTTCCATCACCAGCATCGCACCCATGGAATGCCCGACCAGCAGGATGTGATCGGCCCCCGAGGCAACGACCTGGGTCAGCAATTGTTCCAGCCCATCGCGCGCGAACAGCACGGAGTCGCGGTCATAGGCGTAGTTCACCGGATTGGCGGCCGAGGGCCAGGCGTAATGGACCGCCACCCCCGGCACGTCGAGGTCATGGCTGATCTGCGCGATCCGGTAGACGCCCTCGGCAAAGGTGTTGTTGAAGCCGTGGACGTAAACCACCGCCTCGCGCCGCCCGGACGGCTCGGCCCGCAGCGCACGCGCCAGATCGGCGCGGAAGGCGGCGGGCCCGGTGTAGATTGTCTCGGCCGTGGTCAGGAAATCCTTGCGCGGATCGGGTGCCCGGTCCCGATGCGGGTACATGATAGTGCCCAGCTTGCGCTCGGGCGGCACCGACACGTCGACCTGAGCATAGTCCACACCCTCATGCCGCTCGCTGCCGAACGTCGATGAGGCCACATCGAGCGTCCGCGTGGTGCCGACAAAGACCTGCCGCACCTGCCCGACCTCTGCCGCCGCCGGGACGATCGTGATGGTGCCGCGCGGCGCGCAGGCGGCCAGCGTCACAACGGCAAGCATCACGGCGAGAGTGCGGGTCATCGGCGGGATCCTGCGCTTGAGGGCTCGTCACTCTTAGCGGAGAATGCGCCATCCGGCCAGTGCGGGGTCAAAGCACATAGCGGCTCAGGTCCGTCCCGCGCATCAGTTGGCCAAGGTTCTTCTCGACGAAGGCGGCGTCCACCGTGATCACCTCGCCGCCGCGGTCGGGCGCGGTGAAGCTCAGCTCCTCGAACACCCGCTCCATCACGGTGTAAAGCCGACGCGCGCCGATGTTTTCCACCGTCCGGTTCACCTCGGCCGCGATCTGCGCCAGCGCCCGGATGCCGTCTGCGGTAAAGCTGACGTCCAGCCCCTCGGTCGCCAACAGAGCGGTGTATTGCCGTGTCAGCGCGTTGTCGGTTTCGGTCAGGATGCGGACAAAGTCATCCTCGGTCAGCGCCTGCAACTCCACCCGGATCGGCAGGCGGCCCTGCAACTCGGGCAGCAGGTCCGAGGGTTTGGCGATGTGGAACGCGCCCGAGGCGATGAACAGGATATGATCGGTCGTCACCGGGCCGTATTTGGTGGAAACGCTGGTGCCCTCGATCAGCGGCAGCAGGTCGCGCTGCACCCCTTCGCGGCTGATATCGGCGCCGCGCGTTTCGGCGCGGGCGCAGACCTTGTCGATCTCGTCGATGAAGACGATGCCGTTTTCCTGCACCGCCTCCAACGCGGTTCGGGTCACGGCTTCGTCGTCCAGCAGCTTGTCGGCCTCTTCGCTCAGCAGCACGTCATAGCACTCGGCCACCCGCATCTTGCGCCGCACCTTGCGGCCGCCGAAGGCTTTGCCGAAAATATCGCTCAGGTTCATCATGCCCATGTTCGCGCCGGGCTGGCCCGGAACCTCGAAATTGGGCATCGGGTTCGAGGTGTCGGCCACCTCCAGTTCGATCACCGTGTCGTCCAGTTCGCCCCGCTTCAGCTTGCCGCGGAACATCTCGCGCGTCTGTTCGCGCGCGTCGCGGCCCGCCAGCGCCTCGATCACCCGTTCCTCGGCGGCGGCATGGGCGCGGGCCTTCACCTCGTCGCGCATCGTGGTGCGGGTCATCGCGATGGCGCTGTCGACCAGATCACGGATGATCTGTTCCACATCGCGGCCGACATAGCCGACCTCGGTGAACTTCGTCGCCTCGACCTTGATGAACGGCGCGTGGGCAAGCTTGGCCAGACGGCGGCTGATCTCGGTCTTGCCGACCCCGGTCGGCCCGATCATCAGGATGTTCTTGGGGTAAACCTCGTCGCGCAGGTCATCCGCCAACTGCCGTCGGCGCCACCGGCTGCGCAACGCCACCGCCACCGCGCGCTTGGCATCCTTCTGGCCGATGATGAAGCGGTCAAGCTCCGAGACGATCTCGCGCGGGGTCAGGTCGGTCATTTGGAAATCGTCTCCACCGTCAGGTTGCCGTTCGTGTAGACGCAGATGTCGGCGGCGATCGCCATCGCCTTGCGGGCGATCTGTTCCGCCGTCAGGTCCGTCTCCATCAACCCGCGCGCGGCAGCGAGGGCGTAGTTGCCGCCCGAACCGATGGCGGTCACGTCATGCTCGGGTTCCAGCACATCGCCCGCGCCGGTGATCACGAATAGGTCGGCGCCATCGGTAACGATCAGCATCGCTTCGAGGTTGCGCAGATACTTGTCTGTCCGCCAGTCCTTCGCCAGTTCCACGCAGCCGCGCGCCAACTGGCCGGGGCTGGCCTCCAGCTTCTTTTCCAGCCGTTCCAGCAGGGTGAAGGCGTCGGCGGTGGACCCCGCAAAGCCCGCCACGATATCCTTGCCGCCGGGGGTCAGGCGGCGCACCTTGCGGGCGGTGCCCTTGATGACGGTCTGACCCAGGCTCACCTGCCCGTCGCCTGCCACCACCACCTGCCCGCCGCGCCGCACCGCCAGGATCGTCGTGCCGTGCCAGCCGGGAAACCTGTCTTCCGCCATCGGATGCCTCCTGCGCTTTCAGCCTATATGGCGGCGCGCCCCGCCAAACGAAAGGGGCGCCCGAAGGCGCCCCGTTACCGCATCGGTGAAACCGCTCAGACCGCGCCGGCGATCCAGCTTGCCAGCGAGGCTTTGGGCGCCGCGCCGATCTTGTTCGACACGACCTGACCGTCCTTGAACAGGAACAGCGCCGGGATGCCGCGCACGCCCATCTGGGCCGGGGCACTGGGGTTGTCGTCGACGTTGACCTTCACGAATTTCACGCGGCCCGCGTATTCTTCGGACAGTTCCTCCAGCGCCGGGCCGATCTGGCGGCAAGGCCCGCACCACTCGGCCCAGAAGTCGACCACGACCGGGATCGCGGACTGGCGGACTTCGGCGTCGAAGGTGGCGTCGGAAACGGGAACGGTGGCCATCGCGGATGCTCCTGCATGGGGTTGGCCCTGAAACTATGGTCGCCGGGGGTCAGCGTCAAGGGAGCCTCGTGGCCGCAAGCGCCACAGCCACAATATCTGGAGGCAGCGGCATCAGCTTGGGCGCCCCGGTCCAGAGGATTGCCGTCTCGATCCGCCGATCCGGATAGACCTGCGCCAAAGCGGCGGCATAGGCGCCCATCTGGCGCAACAGACCATCGGGCACGTCCTCGGGGCGGCCGGGGATCACGGCGTTCGACTTGTAGTCGATCACCCGCACCACCTCGGGGCCGACGATCAGCCGGTCGATGGTGCCCAAGAGCCGCCGCCCACCCAGATCGGCGGTGACCTCCACCTCCACCAGCGCCGGTTCGGCGAACAGGCCGACCAGCCCCGGATCAAGCAACACCAGACGCGCAGCGTGCAGAACGGCGGCGATGGCCTCCGGCTCTGCCGCATCCTCGCCGGATGACAGAAGGGATGCGGCCAGCCCCGGCCAATCGGCTTCCGGCCCCTGTGGCAGATGTTCCAGCAAGAGGTGCAGTCGACGCCCGGATCGCAGCGCATCAGCCTCGGACGCCCCGGCGCCTTCGCCCGCCAATACCTTCGCGCCGCCAAGAGCGGAGGGTGACAGCGGCGGCGGCATCTCGACAGGCGCGGGCGCCGGACGCCCGGCCCAATCGGGCAAAGCCCCCGCTGCAGCCCCCGCTGCCGCCATCTCATCTGGCGTCTCGGCAGGCCACGCCCCATGCGACAGCCGCCGGATCGGGCCGAACCCGGCAGGAACCTCGCCGACCCCGAACTCGGCCCCGGCCTGATCCATCCCGCGCGCGATCAGGCTGTACCAGCTTGCGTCCTTCTCGGCCTTGCCCGCGCCGCAGACGATCAGCCAGCTTTGTGCCCGCGTCATGGCGACATAAAGCAGGCGCAGGTTTTCCTCCTCCTGCCGCTGCCGCAGATCGGTGCGCGCTACCGCCATCAGCGGCGGGCTGGCATCGGCCGGGGTGCGCCAGGCGGTGATGCCTTGCCCCAGCGTGATCAACCGCGTGTCGCGCGGCGGGTTGCGGTCCATCGTGTCGGGCAGGATCACCAGCGGCGCCTCCAGCCCCTTGGCGCCGTGCACGGTCATCACCCGGATGCGGTTGCCCGCGCCATCGGGGCGGCGCTTCACCTCGACCTCGCCGGATTCCAGCCAGACGAGGAAGCCGGTCAGGCTCGGCACCTCCATCCGTTCATAAGCCATCGCCTGCGCCAGCAGCGCGTCGATCCCGTCCTCGGCTTCGGGGCCAAGACGGGCAAGCAGGTTACGACGACCGTCGTGCCGGGTCAGGATGCGCTCGATCAGGTCGTAGGGCCGCAGGAAATCTGACATGTCACGCAGATCAGACAGCATCGTGAAGGTATCGGCGAATTCGGTCTGCCGGTGCCGCAACGCCTCCCACAGCCGCGCGCCCTCACGCGGATGGGCCAACGCGTAAAGCTGCGCCTCGGTCCAGCCGAACAGCGGCGATCGCAGGGCAGCGGCCAGCGACAGGTCATCGGCATCCAGCGCGACGAAGGCCAGAAGCGCGGTCAGGTCGCGCACCGCCAGTTCACCGCCCAGTTTCAGCCGGTCCGCCCCGGCGATGGCCAGCCGCTGCGCTTTGCAGGCGCGGATGATTTCATGGAACAGATCGCCCCGGCGCTGCACCAGGATCAGCACGTCGCCCTCGGTCAGCCGCTTGTCGCCGCCCTTGGGCAGCGGGATGCGCGTGCCCGCGTCGATTAGTCGCCGGATTTCACCCGCCACCCGGCGCGCAAGGATCGCGACGTGATGCTCGTCGGACCGCAGATCGACCGGGTCGTACCAGTTTTCGGGCTCGCGCTCTTCGGCCTTCGGCACGATCGGCCACAGGTCGACCCGCCCCGGCATGTCGGGCCTGAAGGCGAGGTGTTTGACCTCGCCGCCCAGCCCTCGTCCGGCGCGCTCGTCGAACGTCAGATCGACCAGCCGCAGGATCGCCTGCGACGAGCGGAAGGAATGTTCAAGCGTCAGTTGCGCCAACGGCAGCGGCGAGGTTTCCAGCCGCGCCGCGAAATCGGCCTGCATGCGGTCGAATTCGCGCAGATCGGCGCCCTGGAACGAATAGATCGACTGCTTCTTGTCACCCACCACGAAGATCGTGCGCGCCGTATCCCGCGTGCCGCGCCCGGCGGTGAATTCCTGCGCCAGCAGCGCGATCACCCGCCATTGCGCCGGGCTGGTATCCTGCGCCTCGTCCACCAGAATGTGGTCGATGCCGCCATCCAGCCGGAACAGCACCCATTGCGCCACCGAGGGGTCGGTCAGCAGTGCCGAGGCGCGCAGGATCAGGTCGTCGAAGTCAAGCCAGCCGCGTTCCGCCTTGCGCGCCTCGAACCGCGGCAGGAACACCCCCGCGAACCGGTGCAGCGCCAGCGTCCGCTCGGCGGCGATCAGGGCCAGGCGGCACGGGCGCGCGGTCTCGACCCGGCGCATCAGGTTTTCCACGCGGTCCATGAACGCGCCAAGCCCCTTTCGGGTGCCCTGAGTCGGAAAGCCGCCAATCTTGGCCGAGAACGGCTCCATGGCCTTCGCACCGGTCAGCATCACATCTTCAAGCGTGGCAAGGTCCGCCAGCCCCGGCGAAAGCGCTCTCACCTGCCGCAGCTTTCCGGCGGCGGCCTGATCGGTGCTGGTTCCCGCCTCCAGCGCGGCGATCAGCGGCACGAACCACTCCGCCTCGCCGCCCAGAAACACCTCTGCGACCAGCGCCGTCTCGTCATGCCCCGCCGGCAGGCCGAACAGTGCCAGCGCCCCGTCGCGCCCGAGCGGCGCGGCAAGGCCCGCCCGGTGCGCCGCGATCTCCGCCGTCAGGTCGGCGAAGCTCTCGTCGCTCAACGCGCGGGCGACGGCATCGACGATGGCCACCGCCGCACCGGTGGCCATCTCTTCCACGATCGCCTCGCGCAACAACTCGCCCGCGCGGTCGTCCATCTCGATGAACTGCGGCGAGACCCCGGCCTCCAGCGGAAACCGCCGCAACAGACCCGCGCAGAACGAGTGGATGGTCTGGATCTTCAGCCCGCCCGGCGTCTCGATCGCCCGCGCGAACAGCCGCCGCGCCTGCGCCAGCTTGTCGGCGTCAACCGCCCCATCGGCCCCAAGCTCGCCCAGTTCGGCGCGCAAGGCGGCATCGGGCAGCATTGCCCAACATCCCAGCCGCCTGAACAACCGGTTCTGCATCTCGCTGGCGGCGGCTTTGGTGTAGGTCAGGCACAGAATACGCTGCGGCTGCACCCCATTCAGCAACAGCCGCGCCACCCGGTCGATCAGCACCCGCGTCTTGCCCGACCCGGCATTGGCCGACAGCCAGGTCGAGGCTGCCGGGTCCGCCGCTTGCACCTGCCGTTCGCTGGCAGCGTCGCGCGCCGTCATCCCACATCCTCCGGGTCGGGGGCGTCCGACATCTCCCACTCGCCGAAGCGGGCCAGGTGGTCGTAGTCGCCCGCGATACGCTCGCTGACCACGGCGCGACGGGCGGTGTAGCCCTGGTCGCGCACGCCGTAGCGGGTGAGCAGCAGACCAAGTTCTTCCCAGACCTTGCCGGTGATCTCGGCGGTAATCTCGATCCGCGCCTCTTTCGGCGATGATCCAAGGCCGACATAGGTGACCGCCGCGACCTCGCGCCGACCGAGTTCGGCGAAACCGCCGCGTTCGGCCATCGCGGCCTCCAGCAGCAGTTGTTTGTCGAACACCTCCTGCTGCCTAGTGCTGGGCAGCGCCCCGGTCTTGTAGTCGAGGATGTGAATCCGCCCGTCGTCCAACACGTCGATCCGGTCCGGTTGCGCCGTCAGCGTGAAGCCGAGTGCAGGCAGCATCACCGCCCCGTCGGTTTCCAGCAGCACCGGCCGTCCGGGCCGCGCCGCCTCGGCCGCCAGAAAGAAATCCGCTGCCCGCTCCATCCGCGCCCGCCAAAGCCGCTGCGCCGTGGTCCAGGGGATCGCCTCGGCCATCACCTCATTGGTGATCGCCAGCAACCGGGCGCGAGCGGCGGCGGCATCCTCCGGCCCCCGTTCCAGCACGAAACGCTCCAGGATGACGTGCAGCACCGAGCCGCGCAGCCGTGCATCGGGCGCCGGGTGCAGCGGGTCCAGCGGGCGCAGGCGCAACACGTGCTGGGCATAGACCGCATAGGGGTCGCGGATCAGCTTCTGGATGCCGGTCACCGGCAGATGTTTCGGCCGCTCTGCCACCGGGGGCCGCGGTGACGGACGCCTCGCCGGGGTAACCGGCGCCCTTGGCCGGTCCAGCGCCTCGGCCATCCGTGCCCAGACAACCCCGCGCGCCCGCATCGCCGCCAACGCGGCCGGTCCCTCGCGACCCGGCAAACCCTCCATCAGGTTCATCAGACGGTTCAACCAGCGCGAGGGCACGGTCTCTGCCTCGTCATCCCGCAGCGCGCGGCTCAGCACCACCTCGGGCGCGGCGACGGCCTGCTGGTAGTCGTGCGCCGACAGCCCGATCTGCCGTTCGGGCAACAACAGAGACAGATCGTGCCGCATCTGCCGGTTCAACCAGGGGTCGGGCGCGGGCAAGGCGGGCCAGATGCCATCGTTCAGCCCGCCAAGAATGACGAGGTCCGCTTCCTGAACCCGCGCCTCCAGCGCGCCGCGGATCATGATCATGGGGTGGACCTTTTCCGGCCCGCGCACCTCGCGCCGTTGCAGGATCGCGGTGAACAGCGCCTCGTAGTCGAAGGCGCCGATCTCGCCGCCATGCACCGCCTCACGGGCAAGTTCTTCGCTGGCGGCAAGGGCCGCCTCGCCTGCCTCGCGCCGCCACAACTCGCCGGTGCCCGCACCGCCCGGCCCGCGGGCCAGCGTCACAGCGCGCGCAAGATGGTCCGCGACATGGTCGGCCAGCGTGCGGGTGCCGACCGCTTCCGCCCCGGCCAGCGCATCGGCGAGCCAGACGGCCCACTCGGCCAGCCCCGCGCCGCCCGTTCGTTCGGCCCAGGCGATCAGGTCGGCGCCGTTGGGAAAGGCCGGGCCGTGACGGCGCAGCCGCATTTCCAGCGCGCGGGTCCAGCGCAGGTGGTTGCCGCGATCCTCGGCGCCGGTATTCGTCAGCGGGTGCTTCAGCAGTGTCAGCAGCGCGTCAATCGTCAGCCGCCGCCCTGAAAGCGCCGCGACGTGGCGCAGGAACCGCCCGGGTGGTGACAGTGAAAGGGGTTGCCCCGCGCTGTCGTCGGGCCGAATGCCCCAGCGATCGAGCGCCGCCGTCACCTGCCGCCCCAACTGCCGGTCGGGCGTGACAAGCGCGGCGCGCCGACCCGATTCAGCCGCCTTGCGCAGACAGAGCGCAATCGCCAGCGCCTCGGCCCGCGGCGTCGGCGCCTCGATCAGTGAAGCGTCCGCGGTTGCGGCCAGCAGCGGCGGCAGGTCTTGCCCCTCGGTCAGCCACTGGTCGGTCACCGGCGCGGGCCGCAGCGAGAGCGAGATCAGCCGGTTGCGCGCCGCGCTGGGCGGCGGCGCCTCGGTCCACATCCGCAGGTGCTGCGGATCCAGCCCCAAAGCGTCCAGCAACCGGCCAAAGCGGAATTGCGGATGATCCTCGCCGGTCAGCGCGTCGCCAAGGCCGCGCCAGATCTCACCCGGCATCTCGGCATCGAAGCCGGGCAGGATCACCGCACCCTGCGGCAGCCGCGCCACCGCCTGGAGGAGCAGCGCCGTCGTCCCGCGCGATCCGGTGGACCCTGCGACGATGACCGGGTGATCGGGCGGCGAGGTCACCCAGCGTTCGGCCAGCCGCTCCACCACCCGTCGTTGCCGGGCCTCGGCGTCAGGCTCGGCCCCGGGGCCGAAATACTGGGCCACGATGGTCAGGAACTTCAAGCTGCGTTCCCAGTGGCGGGAATGATCCGACAGGTCGAGCGCGCGAAACGCTTCGGGCGAGACGCCTTCGCCCTGCATTTCATCCATCAAGGCGGCAAGGCTGTCGGCCAGATCGTAAAGCGCGGCGCGCGGGGCCAGATCAGGCTCGCGGTCCAGCAGATGCGCGACCAGCCGCGTCAGTTCCAGCCGTCGCCGCAGCGGCGGCACCGGGGGCGGCAGGTCGGCCGCCAGCCCGGCGCCAAGATCGGTGATCAGCCGCAGCCGTGGCAACAGCAGCGCACCGGTTTCGCCGAACACCTCGCGCAGCCGCCGCCGCATCCGGGCAGAGTTGGCGTAGACCTCGACCCGCGCCATCGCCTCGGGCGGGTGACCGACCAGGCGCGATTTCAGCCCCGCCACGACCGCACGCGGGAAATCCACGCCGGGGGCAAGGCCGAAAACGCGGGGGCCGGTCGAGGGCTCAAACATCGGCATCGCTCCGCAGCAGGGCTTCCGCCTCGGCAATGGTTTCGGGCCGCCCGACATCGCACCAACCGCCGGAATGCACGATGCCATAGGCGCGGCCCGCGGCGATCATGCTGTCCCAGACCCGGTTGAGCGAGAATACCCGGTCGGGAATGGTGGCCAGACTCTCGGTCTTCAGAATCTGCGCGCCGGAGTAGATCGCGCCCGGCCCGCGCAGGATCCGGCCCGCCGCATCCAGCAGGAAGTCGCCGCGTCCGTCATGACCCCGCGCGCGCTCTGGCGGAACCAGCAGCAGCAGCGCATCCATCCGTGCCGAATCCCAGGCCGCGCGCAGTTGCGCCAGCGGGTTCGCCCCGGTCCAGATCGCATCGGAATTGAGCGTGAAGACTGGCCCCGGCCCCAACAGTGGCAGCGCCGCGCGCAGACCACCGCCGGTTTCCAGAATCTCCGGCTCGGGCGACAGGGTGACCCCGGCCCGCCCAGCCAGATGCGCCGCGATCCGGTCGGGCAGGTAGTGCAGGTTCACCACGATGCGGCCGACCCCCGCCGCCGCCGCCAAGGCCAGCGCATGGTCGATCAGCGCCCGCCCCGCGACCGGGATCAGCGGCTTCGGGCGGCTGGCGGTCAATGCCCCCATCCGGGTGCCAAAACCGGCCGCGAACAGCATCAGGGCGTCGGGATCGTGCCGCATTGGTCCTTGATCTTCTGGAGGAGGGTCGGGGTCGGTTCGGGCAGCAAAAGCCGGAGCTTCCGGGCGAGCGACAATGCCGCCGGGTGCGACAGGTCGCGCCACAGGTCGCGCCAGACGCGGGGGATCAGGTCGACATACTGCGGCTTGCCGGAGTGCAGCGAAAGCCGGGCAAACACGCCAAGGATGCGCAGGTGGCGCTGTGCGCCGATCAGGGCGTAGGCGGCGCGAAAAGGGCCGTCGCCAACGCCCGTCGCGGCGACAAAGCGGGCGATCATCCGCTCTTCCACATCACGCGGCACATCGCGGCGGGCATCTTGCAGCAACGAGACGAGGTCGAAGGCGCGGTGCGACAGCATCGCTTGCTGGAAATCCAGCAGCCCGACGCGGGCCTCGGCCTGCCGGTCGGGCAGCCAGATCAGGTTTTCGGCGTGATAGTCGCGCAAGATCATCACGGGCGGGCCACCGGCATGGCGTGCAAGCAGGTCGGCCATCAGGGCGCAGATCAGGCTTTGATCCGCCCGCTCGCCCGTCGCGGCAAAACGGTACCAGTCGAAGGTCGGGGAAATGGCGGCGGCCATCGCGGCCGCGTCATAGACCGCAAGGCCATCCGCCGGGGGGTGGGATTGCAGGGTCACCAGCACATCCGTCGCGGCCTCGTAGAGCGGCGGTTCCACCGACGGATCGCGCGCCAGAAGCCGGGCGAAGAGGTCGTCGCCCAGATCCTCCAGCAGCACGAAACCCGACGCTTCATCCGCCGCCAGCACCTCTGGCGCGCTGAGGCCGAGGCCGCGCAGATGTGCATCGACCCGAAGGAAAGCGCCCACATCCTCGCCCGCGTCCGGCGGGGCGTCCATCAGCACGGCGGTGCGCCCGGCGGCATCGCGCAGCCGTTCATACCGGCGCGCCGAGGCGTCGCCCGCCAGAAAGCCGCGCGGCACGCCACCCCATCCGGCGCGGGTGCAGAACGCATCGGCCTTGGCGGAGCGGTCAGGCAAAGGCGCCCTCCCGCGAGGCGAGGGCCTGCAACAGCGGCGCCCAGCGGGCCGATCCGGCAAGGCTGGCAACCCGGCTGTCGCCATCGTCGGCCACGGCAAGCTCGATTCGCAGGGCATCGGACGGCACGGTGCGGCCAAGCCGGTCGGGCCATTCGATCAGGCAGATCGCGGAGTCAAAGGCCGCTTCCAACCCCAGTTCCAGCACCTCGTCGGGGTGGGTCAGGCGATAGAGGTCGGCGTGCCAAAGCTCCACCCCATCCGCCTCGTACACTTGCACCAGCGTGAAGGTGGGCGAGGGCACATCCTCCATCCGCCCCGCCAGCGCGAGCCGGGTCTGGATCAGCGACCGGGCCAGATGGGTCTTTCCGGCGCCGATCGGCCCAGCGAGCAAAAGCACGTCTCCGGCCGCCAGCCGGGGCGCCAGCCAGGCCCCGAGCGCGGCCGTGGCCTCGGCCGAGGGAAGCGCGATGCAAAGTGGCGGGCGGGTCATGGCGCCGAGTCTGACCGACCCGCCGACCGCCTGCAAGCGCGATCAGGCAGACTGCTGCTTGACCTCGGTGCGCGGCCTCGGCTGGGCATGGGCGGCGGCCAGAAGCGGGGTAAACCCGATCAGCGAGGCCCCGCCCGGAAGTGACGAGAACCGGCAGGACAAGAGCCGCCCGTCGCTCAGCCGCGCCTCGCCCACCCAGGGCGAGCGCGGTTCGGCATGGGTCACGAAAGCGCGCGCGGCCGCCCAGATCGGCCCTGGCGCCGCGCGCGTCTGCCAGTGGCCCGCGGCCGAAGCGATGTCGGCGGGCTCGCCGCCCCACAGCCGAGTATAAGCCGCATTGGACAGCACCAGCCGCCCGGTCGGGGAAAACACCACGATCGCTTCGTCCAGCGTATCGACAACCGCGCGGCCAAGCTCCAGATCGGCACGGAACCGGCGGGTCAGGGTCGTCTCGGCGCTGATGTCATCAAACAACAACGCCACGGCCCCATCAGGATGCGGGCGGCCGATCACCCGATAGGTCTGGCCGTTGGGCAGCGACCAGGTTTCCTCGTACTGGCCGGAAGACGCCGCCTGCTCCAGGGCGATCATCTCGTTACGCCAGCCTTTGTAGTCTTTCGGTTCGGGGATCATCTGCCGCTCGCGCATCGCGTCGAGCATCGCGAACAGGGTGGGCCGGGCCGACAGGAATTCGGGTGCAAGGCCGGTCAGGTCGATCAGCGCCGGATTGAACAGCGCAAGTTGGCGTTGACGGTCAAAGATCGCAAGCCCGATGGCGAGATGCGCGAAGGTCTTCGTCAGGGTCTGCAGGAAGCTGCGCAACGAGGTTTCGGCATCGACCGCAGCGTCGGCGGGAAGGGCAAAGACGACCTCTTCGGTGCTCTGCGCGAAGGCCTGCAGGTCGAACCAGCGCGGCCCCGTCGCGGTGGGCAGGGTCAGCGAGGCCCGTTGGCGGACCGCAGACCAGCCGGGTTCGCCCCGCGGGAACAGTTGCGGCAGCGGCCAGGGCAGCGCCTCGCCACCTGGCCGCCGCAGGGCCGCCAGGTCCAGATAGGCGCGGTTGGCCCAGACCACCGCGCCCGCTGGATCCTGACGCCAGGCCGGGAACGGCGCATGGTCCATCGTGCCGCGAAGGGTCTCGATCTCGTCCTCCATCGCGCGCTGGCTCAGCGCGTCGGCGGGCGAGCGGGCGGCCGCAGAGCCTGGCTCGCGCAGCACGATCCGGGCCAGCCCGCCGCGCCACTCGGCCCGCAGCGTGAGCGGCTGCGCGCCGCCCGAGGTCAGCGTGAGCCGCCCGATTTCATCGAGGCGGGCGAATTTTTCCTGGAACCCCGGAAAGCGCGGCAAGACGAAGGCCAGAAACCGCGTCCAGGCATCGCCGGGCGCGGAACTGACGGCAAGCAGCGCGCGGGCATCCTCGGTGGCATCAATCAGTTCGGTGCGGTCGAACAGAAAGACGCACGCCGCACCGGTATCGGTGAAAATGCTTCGGCGGCCGTGGCGCATCAGGGCCACGCCACCGACAGACAGTCCGATCAGCGCAGTCAACGCCGCGCCGAAGGACGAACCGACAATCGTCAGCACGTGCATCCAGGTCATCACTGTTCCCCAACCGGGCCCTGAGCGGACCTCTGTCAAGTAAACCTTTGGTTGAAATGGTTAACGTTTCGTTAACGCGGGATCACCCCGACAGCCGGTTTCAGGCAAGAATGGGTTTGTTCTCGCCCAGTGCCGCCGGAGCCTGCGCCTCGATCCGGGCGCGGGGCCAGATCACCTCGACAATCGCCCCGCAGCGTTCCGGCTCTGCGGACGACGAGGCATTCGATTCCAGCGCATTGGCGAAGCTCAGATCGGCCCCCGACCGCTCCAGCAGCGTCTTGGCGATGAAAAGGCCAAGGCCCATCCCCTCGTATTCCGGCCGCTCGGCTTTGGCCTGCGCGGCGGGTCGCGCCCGCACGAAAGGATCGCCGATGCGCCCGAGGACACTGGGCGGATAGCCCTTGCCGTCGTCGACGATTCGCACCGCGATCTCGGTCGGCGTCCAGACCGCATCGACCCAAACGTTGGCGCGGGCAAAATCGACGGCGTTCTGCACGAGATTGCGCAGCCCGTGGATGATTTCGGGGCGGCGCTGAATGTTCGGCGGCCGATCCTCGCCCGCGCGGGCCGGGCGCAGCGCGATGTGAATGGTCTTGCCCCGCTGCATGTGTGGCTCTGCCGCCTCGCGAATGACCGCCTCCAGCGGCGCCTGATGCAGGTGCAGGTCGTCCTTTCCGGCCCGCCCCATCGAGCGCAGGATGTCGCGGCAGCGATCGGCCTGATCGCGGATCAGTTGCGCGTCTTCCGCCAGCACCGGCCAGGCGGCAAGTTCGTCGATCAGTTCCGTACTGACCAGCTTGATCGTGGCCAGCGGCGTGCCAAGTTCATGTGCCGCCGCGGCCACCACGCCGCCCAGATCGGTCAGCTTCTGTTCCCGCGCCAGCGCCATCTGCGTTGCCAGCAGCGCATCCGACATCGAGCGGATTTCCGAGGCCACGCGGCGCGAATAAAGGCCGAGGAACACGATCCCGATGACGATGGCCAGCCAGAAGCCGAAGCTGAGCGTCGCCGGCACGGTCAGCACCGACCCGTCGGCCACGCGCAAGGGCAGATTGAACAGCGCCAGCACGGTCATCAGCCCGATCGCGGCGGCGCCGAGGAACAATGTCGTGCGCAATTGCAGCGCGGTGGCCGAGATCGTGACCGGGGCAAGGATCAGCAGTGCGAAGGGATTGTTGATCCCGCCGGTGAGGTAAAGCAGAAACGACAGTTGCGAGATGTCGAACAGCAGCGTCAGCAGCGCCTCGGTTTCCGACAGGCGCTTGTTGCCGGGCAGGATCGCGAGCGCGACAAGATTCGCGCTGACCGCCGCGCCGACGGCCATGAAGCACAGGCCCAGTTCCAGCTGGAAGCCGTAGGTGAACTCCGCAACAAGGATCGCCGCGACCTGTCCGACGATCGCCATCCAGCGCAACAACACCAAGGTGCGCAGCCGCACCCAGTCGCTGCGGGTGTCTCGGCCGGGAAATCCGGAGGGGGCGAAGATTGGCACGTTGGCAGCTCCGGCGGGGCAGAGTGTCCCATTGTTAGTTGGCGCAGGATCGCGGATCAATGCGGCGCGCGACAACGAAGGAGAGTTGGCCATGACCCGAATCTACGCCGGCACAGCCGCTGTGTTCATCGCCGCCCTTCTGGGCGGGCTGTTCTACTTCGTCATGATCGGGAAATCCAACGATCCTTATGCCGCGTGTCGCGATGGCCAGATTGCCACCGGATCGGGTTCGATCGGCGGGCCGTTCACTTTGGTGAACGAGGATGGCAAGACGGTGACGGACAAGGACGTCATCACCGAGCCGACGCTGATCTATTTCGGCTATACCTTCTGCCCCGACCTCTGCCCCGTCGACAACGCCCGCAACGCCGAGGCGACCGATATTCTGGCGAAGAAGGGCTACGACGTGACGCCGGTCTTCATTTCCTTCGACACGAAGCGCGACACGGCGGAGACGCTGCGTCAATTCACCGAAAACCTCTCGCCGAAAATGATCGGCCTCACCGGGACTCCGGATCAGGTGAAAGCCGCGGCCAAGGAGTTCCGCGTCTATTACAAGGTGCAGGATCCGACGCAGCAGAATTACCTGTTCGACCACTCGACGTTTACCTACCTGATGATGCCGAAGACCGGCTTTGCCGACTTCTTCCGGCGCGACGTGACGCCCGAGCAGATGGCCGACCGCGTCGCCTGCTTCGCGGAGGCCTCCCGCCACATTTGACCCGGCCGCAGGTTCGCCTTAGAACCATTCTCGACAGACGCAATTCGGGGATGGGAATGATGTCGGACGAAGAGCAGCCGAACCTTGGCGAAGACAGGTCCCTGCTGCTGGTCGATGACGACGAGCCCTTTGTCAGGCGTCTGGCGCGGGCGATGGAAAAGCGCGGGTTCGAACCTGAAATCGCCGAAAGCGTCGCCGCCGGAAAAGCCATCGCCACGGCCCGGCCTCCCGCCTACGCCGTTGTCGATCTCCGACTGGAAGATGGCAACGGTCTCGACGTGGTGGAGACGCTGCGCGAAAAGCGCCCCGAGTGCCGCATCGTGGTGCTGACCGGCTACGGCGCCATTGCGACTGCGGTGGCAGCGGTGAAGATCGGCGCGATCGACTATCTCTCGAAGCCCGCCGACGCGAACGACATCACCAACGCGCTGCTGGCGCGCAACGAGGCGCTGCCGCCGCCGCCCGAAAATCCGATGTCGGCCGACCGGGTGCGCTGGGAACATATCCAGCGTGTTTACGAACTCTGCGAACGCAATGTCAGCGAAACGGCGCGGCGGTTGAGCATGCACCGGCGCACACTGCAACGCATTCTGGCGAAACGCTCGCCCAAATAGGCCGGGCCGGATCTTGCGCGATCCGCGATTGCGGTGGGCGATTTGCGAACGCCCGCGCAAGGCGCCAGAAAGCGATGTTGCAATCCCAATCGCATCTTCGGTATTATGACTTCCAGCAGCAACACAGGATGCCCTACGTGGATATTGATCTGAATGCCCTCTCGCTGAAAGAACTCAAGGACATGCAATCTCAGATTGCAAAGGCCATCGCCGGTTTCGAAGACCGCAAAAGACGCGAGGCTCTTGTCGAAGTCGAAGAGATGGCGCGGCGCCTTGGCTTTTCGCTGTCTGAACTGACGGCCACCGTCGTGCCGCGCAAACGCGCCAGCGCCGCACCGAAATACGCCAATCCGGCCAATCCGTCGGAAACCTGGACGGGCCGCGGCCGCAAGCCGAAATGGATGGATGCCGCGCTGAAAGCCGGAAAATCTCCGGACGACCTGCTGATCTGATCCTCGGCGTCAGACCGGCGCGTCAAGCAAGGCATGGTGGCGGGCGGTATAATCTGCCCGCACCTCCACCGGCGGGCGCAGCCGTATCTCCAGCGTCGCCACCAGCGCGACGTCCTGCTTGCCAAACAACCGATCCGCCTCGTCGCGCCGAAAGCCCGCGATCTGCACGGCCTCCAGCCAGGCCGAAACCTTGTCGGCCGCCTTGATCGCCTTCTTCACCGCGCCCGGCAGCACCGCGGGCAGGCCAAAGCGCAGATGGATCGCCGCCGCGAGCCGCGCGTCCAGCTCGCCATAGCTTGGCCCCACGGCGGCCTTCACCGGGCTGATCATGTCGCCGATCACGTATTCCGGCGCATCGTGCAGCAGCGCCGCCAGCCGCCATCTCAGGGCAATGCCGGGGTTCTGGCGGGCAAATATCTCCTCGACCAGCAACGAATGTTCGGCCACCGAATAGGGCCAGTCGCCGTAGGTCTGCCCGTTCCAGCGCGCGACGAAGGCCAGGCCATGCGCGATGTCCTCGATTTCGATATCCATCGGCGTCGGGTCCAGCAGGTCCAGTCTGCGCCCAGAAAGCATCCTCTGCCATGCACGCGGCTGTTTCATGCACCCCTCCCGCCAACGCCGCGACCCTAGCGAGCCCCCGCCGCCATTGTCGAGAGGGGGCGCCGATGCTATGTCACCGCAAAATCGGGAATTTGAAGGAGTGCGGCGGGATGCCGAAGGATTACATCGTCAAGGACATCGCGCTTGCGGCTTTTGGGCGCAAGGAACTGGACATTGCGGAAACCGAGATGCCGGGGCTGATGGCGCTGCGCGAGGAGTTTGGCACCTCGAAGCCGCTGCAAGGCGCGCGCATTGCGGGCTCGTTGCACATGACGATCCAGACCGCCGCGCTGATCGAGACACTGAAGGTTCTGGGCGCCGATGTGCGCTGGGCCTCGTGCAACATCTTCTCGACCCAGGACCACGCCGCCGCCGCGATCGCCGCGACCGGCACCCCGGTGTT